>JACQEQ010000028.1 GCA_016200445.1 Gammaproteobacteria bacterium
GTGGAAGACACTCTTCGCAGCAAATCCGCTGCGGTCCGCGTTGCACAACGCCTGAACGAGTAAGAGCTATTTGTCGATGACGGTCTAAAATGACCGCTTACAACCCAGCCTACATTTTATTGTCAAGACGGAGCCGCTATGCGATTCTGTTTTTGATCCTGCCGATTCCCGCTACTTCGCATTCCACCACATCCCCAGCCTTCATAAACTCGGGTGGCGTGCGTGCGAAGCCGACACCGGCTGGGGTGCCGGTGGCGATGATGTCGCCGGGTTCCAGCGTCATGCCGCGTGACAGGATGGCGATAGTGCGCGCGACGCTGAAAATCATGTCGCGGGTATTGGCGTGTTGTTTCAACACGCCGTTGACCCAACTGCGCAGTTGCAGATTTTGCGGGTCGGCGATTTCGCCGGAAGTGACAAGCCACGGCCCCATTGGACAGGCGCCGTCGAGGCTCTTGCCGAGAAAATATTGTTTGTGGCGGAATTGCAGGTCGCGCGCGGAAACATCGTTGATGACGGTGTAGCCGAACACGTGGGCTAGTGCGCGGTCTTCCGGGATATTGCGCCCGCCGCTGCCGATGATCACACCGAGCTCGACTTCCCAATCCAGTTGCTGCGTGACGTCCGGCTGCGCAGGGATATCCGCGTACGGTCCGTTCACACTGGTGACGTTCTTGGTGAACACGACCGGATGCTCGGGAATTTCCGCCGTGCGGCCGCCCACGGCGGCGGACTCTTTGGCGTGATCGAAATAATTCCAGCCCAGGCACACGATGTTTTTGCGCGGGCGCGGAATCGGCGCGAGCACTTCGACGTTCGCCAACGGCACGCGGTTGGAATTCTCAGCAGCCATCGCGGCGGTCAAGCACGTGAGTGCCGCCTTGCCGCCGTCGATCAACGCCAGCATGTCGCGAAATTCGGCGGGTGCGTTGCCCGAACGCGCGGGCAGAAATACATCATCCCCTGTCACCACACCCAAGTGACGTTGTTGTTCGAATATACAGGTTACTAAGCGCATATCAGGAATCCTTCCCAGGCCAGGAGAAAATCAGCACCACCGCACCGACCGCACCGAACATCCACGTGAGCAGCGGCGCGGAGCCGAACATCACCAGGTTTTCGCCGTGCGTGCCGAGCAGGATCACCGCGCTCAAGATAAAACTGCCGCCCGCAATCGCGCGATAGGTGCGCCGGTTGGAACGGCGCAGTTCCAGTTGCAGCTTGCGTAGATCGCTGTGGGTATCCGCAACCGGTATGGGCGCAGATTTTGACTTTAGCATCTGGTGCACCAGGGTCGGGATTTCCGGCAGCGCGACCGACCATTCCAGCGCGTTACGGCGCAGATTCTTGACCCAGCCGCGCACGCCGAATTGTTCGCTCATCCAGCGTTCCAGAAACGGTTTGGCGGTTTGCCACAGGTCAAGCTCGGGATACAACTGACGTCCTAAGCCTTCGATATTGAGCAGGGTTTTTTGCAACAACACCAGTTGCGGCTGAATTTCCATGTTGAAGCGGCGCGCAGTCTGGAACAACCTCACTAAAATATGCGCGAAAGAAATCTCATTGAGCGGCTTTTGAAAAATCGGCTCGCACACGGTGCGGATCGCCGCTTCGAATTCTTCCACGCGCGTGTCGGCGGGCACCCAGCCCGACTCGACGTGCAACTCGGCGACGCGCCGGTAATCGCGTTGGAAAAACGCCAGGAAATTTCCGGCCAGATAGCGCTGGTCCTCGGGACTCAGCATGCCCATGATGCCGAAGTCGACCGCCATGTAACGGCCGTCGGGGCCGACGAAAATATTGCCGGGGTGCATGTCGGCATGGAAGAAACTGTCGCGGAACACCTGCGTGAAAAAAATCTCCACGCCGTTTTCGGAAAGCTTTTTGAAGTCGATGTTGGCTGCGCGCAATGCGGAAAGATCGCTGATCGGAATGCCGTGAATGCGTTCCATGACCATCACATTTTTACGCGTGAGCTCCCAGAATACCTCCGGCACGTACAGCAGCGGCGAACCGGAAAAGTTACGCCGCAACTGCGACGCCGACGCGCCTTCGCGTTGCAGATCGAGTTCGTCGAAAATGGTTTTTTCATACTCGGCAACCACTTCGCGCGGGCGCAGGCGGCGCGCTTCGCGCCAGTATTTTTCGGCCAGCCCGGCCAGGATGTGCAACAACTCGATGTCGCTGCGGATCGCGCGCTCGATGCCGGGGCGCACCACTTTCACGATCACGTCGCGGCCGTTTTTGAGTGTCGCTGCGTGCACTTGTGCGATGGACGCCGACGCCAACGGTTGTTCGTCGAACGACTGAAACGCTTCAGCGACGGTTTTACCGTACGCGTGCTCGACAATTTGGCGCGCAAGACGGCCTGCGAACGGCGGCACTTGATCTTGCAGCTTGGCGAGTTCTTTGGCGATGTCCTCCGGTAATAAGTCGGGGCGCGTGGATAAAATCTGCCCGAACTTGACAAATATCGGCCCGAGCTCTTCGAGCGCCAGCCGCACGCGCACAGCGCGCGGCTGATCGGTGCGCCGCGCCCAGTTCCATGGCAGCATATAAAAGAAAAAGCGCAACGGGCGGAACAGATGCGTGGCGAAAATGAGTTCATCCAGCCCGTGTTTTACCAGCACGTGGTTGATGTGCAGCAGACGCAGCAGATGGCGGGGGTGGATCATGTGGGAGACACCGCTAACGTAATGTTGAAAGATCAAATTCCCTACCCCTTGTTCTGCCGTCAATTATGTAGGGTGGGTTGTAACCCACCGGCCGTGCCGCCAGGCACTCCTCAAAAATATTGTGTGCTGCGCACGCTTGGTGGGTTACGCGAACAACGCTAACCCACCCTACATTTTATTGTTTATTGGTTTCTGCAAGCGCTGCACGCGCGCTTCCAAGCGTTCCACATCGTCGCGCAGCACATCCACATGCTGCATAAATGTCTCGACCTGCGCGCGATCCGGCAACAGCTCGCGTTCGTATTTTAAATACTCACCGGCATCTTGCAGCAACGCCGCGCCGCTCTGTTGCGCCCAGCGCTGCGATGAACGCGCGGCATTGCCAACTTGATGCGCAATCACATCACCAGTGAAACGCGAGAGATGCTCTTCCCAGTCGATGTCCAACCCCAGGCGCGCAAACGCCAGCGGCGTACCGCTCAAGCGCGCGTCCACTGCACCGGCATGTTCGCCGCGCACTTCGATACGGTCGGTCTGCAACGCGAGAAACAGCGTGAGGTTGACGCCGCGCAATTCCACTGCCACGACTTTACCGGCCAGACCACCCAGGCGCTGCACGGTGTAGGGATCGAGTCGCAGGGCGGCGTTGATAGCGGATTGAAATGTGCTGAGCAGAAGTTGTTTTGGAGTCATGCGTGCCTGCTGCGTTGTTCGTGGTTCTAAAAGAGCTGCAAGATTGCTCTATTGCTCAGTCAATTTGTCAGGCTCCAATACTGAGGTTTGAGTACCCTTTTTGTGCGTAGCTTCGCTCCATTGCCATATCCCAAGGCGTCCTTCATATCCATGAAACATAAAGTTTGAAACGCGTGCTTCTATATGAGTTGTCCCTTTATCCCAATAGTAGGTTTTGACAGGAGGGATGAATATCATTGTAGTGGTACCAGCAACCCACCATTGCCCCGTGATTGCTCCAAGACTCCAAGTCAAGATAGTTCCAATAGTCCATTCGCCCCAATTGCTTTTGGTTTTAGTTGGAACTCCCCATTTACCTTCGAGCTCATTGATGGATGGTCCAGGGGGGCGAGATGAGGAATTGAATATGTCAGGCCAACTCAATTCTTTTGGTTCGTATAGAGCTACATCACCATATTTTTCACGGATCATAGCAATCGGCTGAGAAAAATCTTCATTACTTGTCGGAATCGAAGTGAAGTGAGTTGTCGTCGCGCAACCTCCTAACGATTCCATCGCAACACAGAGTGTTACCAGCATTTTTCCATTCATCATAACGATCCCCACAACGCTTTGTAACCGCAACTAAAACTTGTACCCACGATGCACCGCTACCACGCCCGCCGTCATGTTGAAATACTCCACGCGCTCTAAGCCTGCCGTCTGCATCATCTGCTTCAAAGTCTCTTGATCCGGGTGCATGCGGATGGATTCGGCCAGGTATTGATAACTGGCGGCGTCGCCGGTGATCGCCTTGCCTAACACCGGCAGCACTTTGAATGAGTAGGTGTCGTACATCGGGCGCAGTGCGGCCAGCGTCGGTTTGGAAAATTCCAGCACCAGCAGGCGGCCACCCGGCTTCAACACGCGGAACATCGATGCCAGTGCGCGATCTTTATTGGTGACGTTGCGCAAGCCGAACGCGATGGTGATGCAGTCGAAATGATTGTCGGGGAACGGCAGGCTTTCGGCGTCGGCCTGCACGAAGGTCACGTTGTCGACAATGCCGCGATCCACCAGCCGCGCGCGTCCGACGTCGAGCATCGACGCGTTGATGTCGGACAACACCACTTCGCCGTGGTCGCCGACCAGCGGTGCCATCAGCGCGGCCAGGTCGCCGGTGCCTCCCGCCAGATCGAGCACGCGTTGCCCGGTGCGCAGGCCGGTCATCTCGACCGCGATGCGTTTCCAGATGCGGTGTAGTCCCAAGGACATCAGGTCGTTCATCAGGTCGTATTTATTCGCGACCGAATGAAACACTTCTGCGACTTTGCGTGCCTTGTCTGCAAGCGGCACTTGCTGGAAACCGAAGTGGGTGGTTTTGTCAGTCATGCGCGTTCTTACACCTTGCGTTTTTTGCCGGCCTTTTCTAACTGTTTGAGATATTCCTGCCACAGTTCGTCGTGGTGTTTGCCGAGGTTGTAGAGCGTTTCCCACGAGTAGATGCCGGTGTTGTGGCCGTCGTCGAAATGCAGGCACACGGCGTAGGTGCCGACCGGTTCGATCTGCACGATATTGACATTTTCCTTGCCCAGTTGCAGCACTCCTTCGCCCGGCCCGTGGCCGCGCACTTCGGCGGACGGCGAATACACGCGCAGGTATTCGCACGGCAGATTGAAATGGCTGCCATCGTCGAACGCGAGTTCGAGCACGCGCGATACTTGATGCAGGCTGATGTCAGTGGGGCGGGGGGCGGTGGATTCGGTCATGGTGTTTTCCTCGTTAGGTTGTAGGGGCGCGATTTATCGCGCCCGCCGTTCGGGTGTCATGAATGCCACCCCTACAAGATGTATCTACTCAAATCTTCGTTCTTGACTAATGCACCGAGCTGCTCGTCGACATACGCGGCCGAGACTTCTAATGCCTGACCGTTGCGATCCGCCGCGTCGAAGGAAACACTTTCCAGCAAGCGTTCCATCACGGTGTGCAACCGGCGCGCGCCAATGTTCTCAGTGGTTTCGTTCACTTGCCACGCAATCTCAGCCAAGCGGCGGATGCCCTCCGGCGTGTAACTCACCTGCATGCCTTCGGCGGCCAGCAACGCAGCATATTGCTTGGTGAGCGACGCGTCGGGCTCGGTGAGAATGCGCACGAAATCTTCGACGGTGAGCGATTGCAGTTCGACGCGGATCGGCAAGCGGCCTTGTAACTCCGGCACCAAGTCCGACGGCTTGGCCATGTGAAACGCACCCGAGCAAATGAACAGGATGTGATCGGTGCGCACCGCGCCGTATTTTGTCGAGACCGTCGTGCCTTCGACCAGCGGCAATAAGTCACGCTGCACCCCCTCGCGCGAAATGTCCGGACCGCTGCCGCCGTATTCGGAACGGCGCGCGATCTTGTCGATCTCGTCGAGAAACACGATGCCGTTTTGTTCGACGTTTTCCAGCGCGCGCGACTTGATGTCGTCGTCGTTCACCAGTTTGCCGGCTTCTTCGTCGGTGAGCAGCCGCATGGCTTCGCCGACCGGCAGCTTGCGCGACGTGGTGCGCGTGTTGCCGAGATTTTGAAACATGCTTTGCAACTGACTGGTCATTTCTTCCATGCCGGGCGGCGCCATGATTTCCACACCGACATGCTGAACATTGACTTCAACTTCGATCTCGCGCTCGTTGAGCGTGCCTTCGCGCAACATCTTGCGGAATTTCTGGCGTGTCGACGAAGCCTCGGCGCTCGGCGTTTCTGCGGCCGGGTTGAAACCCATCGCGGGGCTACGCACCGGGCGCAATAAAATGTCGAGCACGCGCTCCTCGGCAGCTTCTTCGGCGCGGAAACGCACCTTCTTGGTTTCCTGTTCACGCGTGAGCTTCACCGACAAGTCCATCAAATCGCGGATGATGGTATCGACGTCGCGGCCGACATAACCGACCTCGGTGAATTTGGTCGCTTCCACTTTGATGAACGGCGCATTCGCGAGCTTGGCGAGACGGCGCGCGATTTCGGTTTTGCCGACGCCGGTCGGGCCGATCATCAAAATGTTCTTGGGCGTGATTTCGTTGCGCATGCTCTCGGCGACTTGCGCACGCCGCCAGCGATTGCGCAGCGCGATCGCGACCGCACGTTTGGCGGCAGCCTGGCCGATGATGAATTTGTCCAGCTCCTGGACGATTTCGCGCGGGGTCATGCTTGACATAATTCAAATCAGCTCTTCGATGGTGAGATTGTGATTGGTGTAAATGCAGATGTCGGCGGCGATGTGCAAGCCCTTCTCGACAATCGCGCGCGCTTCGAGCTGGGTGTGTTCCAGTAACGCAAGCGCAGCCGCTTTGGCATAGGCGCCGCCCGAGCCAATGGCAATCAGGCCGTGCTCGGGCTCGATCACGTCGCCGTTGCCGGAGATCATCAGTGATACGCTGCGATCCGCGACCGCGAGCAAGGCTTCGAGGCGGCGTAACATGCGGTCGGTGCGCCAATCTTTGGCCAACTCCACCGCCGAGCGCGTGAGGTTGCCGGAATGTTTTTCCAGCTTGGCCTCGAAACGCTCGAACAAGGTGAACGCGTCGGCGGTCGCCCCGGCGAATCCGGCCAGCACCTTGTCGTTGTAAAGACGGCGCACCTTGCGCGCGTTGGATTTCATGATGGTGTTGCCCAGCGACACCTGGCCGTCGCCGCCGATCACCACCTGGGTGTCGCGGCGCACGCATAAAATGGTTGTACCGTCGAACTGCTGCATGGAACTGTCCTTAGGTTTGTAGCAGGAATTGTGGCAAAGGCGGTGATTGTACACCAGCGTCCGGCAAACAATGCCGCAACGCGTGGGTGGTTTACGCTATCGGTGCTGTTATTGACCCCACCCGCTTGACGCACCACACTTGCGAAAGAACGCGCGGTTAATGCTGTTGCTCGCGGAGACGCCCATGTCGGCCAGCACCGAATACACAGAGTATATTTTAGAACTGCTGACGCCCCTCGGCCCGACCACCACCGGCCGCTTCTTCGGCGGCGTCGGCCTCGCCCGCAATGGCGTGCAATTCGCGATACTCATGGGCAACAGTTTGTATTTTGTCGTCGACGACACCACGCGCGAAAAATACACAGCGGCCGGCATGACGTGCTTCTCGTACCTGACCAAAAAAGGGCGCGTCCAGGTGCGGAAGTATTTCGAACTCCCCGAGGACGCGCTCACCGATCCCGCGCAGCTTCGGCAATGGGCAAACGAAGCCATGCGGGTGGCGGGCAAAACAAAACAGCCCGGCAAAGTGCGCTGACCTCGTTGATTAATAATGACAACAACCGGTCAATCATGATGATCATCCGAACCATTCAATGGCTGATTTCATTGTCGGTGCTCATCTACGGGATGGCGCTGCTGCGCGAGATGGGCTTAACCGCGCTACTGTTTGTTGGGGTGGGAATAGTTTATTGCGCGCTGGCCGCCTGGGCCGCGCGGCTGACCATCCTGCCGCTGTTCGTCACGGCCATCGCGAATAGTGCGCTCGCTTGGACGGCTTGGCGCTTGTGGGCGAGCTCGTTTGAAAGTGTTGCGGTAAATTCAGAGTATCGCGGATACAAGGCAGCCTTTGCCGATTACCTCACCCTCGATGGCATCGCATCGTCTGTGGTTCTGCTATTGCTGGCGGGGTATGTTGGGGCGGTTATTCTGCGGGCCCGCACGACCCTCACTATAACAACGCGCCAATAATGCGCATGCCTTCCATGATCTCACTTTCAGTCAATGCGGCGAGCCCGAACACCAGTCCGTCTTGCGCGGATTCCAGCGTGAAATCCGCCAGGCGATAGATACCCACGCCGTTGTCGAGCGCTCGCTGCACTAAGCCGGCGACGTCAAACCCCTGGGCCGCAAGCGCCACGATATGAAAGCCGCGCGCATTTTTCGGCAACATAAAATGGGGCGCGAGATGGCGTGCAACGGATTGGCGCAGCAATTCCAGGCGCGTGGTGTAGTCGCGTTCCGAACGGCGTACCAGTTTTAGCAAATCGCCATTTTCAAGCAGCGATTCCAGGCACAACTGAATCGGCAAGGAGACCTGCCGGTCCATCAGCCACTTCGCGCGGACGAAGATGTCGCGCAGACTTTTGGGGGCGACGATAAAGCCGAGCCTGAGCTGTGGAAACAGATATTTCGAAAAACTGCCCAGATAGATGACGCGATCCTGGTGGTCGTCGGCTTTCAGGCACGTCCCTAGGTTGCCAACCGAGTACAGCTCGCCATCGTAGTCGTCTTCGATGACAAAAGAGCCTTGTCTTGACGCAAGTTCCAGCAACGCTGCACGCCGCTGTGCCGACAGCCGGTAGCCTAAGGGAAACTGGTGATTCGGCGTGAGGTACGTAAGCTTGACATCGGCAGTCAGCTGCGCGATATCCATGCCTTCTTCGTCAACGGGCACCGCGGAGATTTGGAATCCGTTGGCAGAAAATAATTTTGGCACCAAGGGATAACAAGGATTTTCTACCGCAATCTTCGCCCCACCGCCTGCAAACAATCTTGCGATCACGTCCAGAGACTGGTGGGTGCCGGAGGTCAGCACAAGGTCGGACGCCTGGCAGGGCAAGCCGCGTGTGGCGCGCAGGTGGTTGGCGATGAGTGTTCTCAGCCGCAAGCGGCCGGCAGGATCGTTGACGTCGGCAGCGCTGATGTCGGCTTGCGACAAGCGACTGATGGCGCGCCGCATCGGCGTTGCGCAGGCGTCCAAACCGATGCGATTGGGCAGGCCGAGACGAAAATCGATGCGCGCGCTGCGCGCCGCAAGCAGATAGGGCTTCGCGGGCAGCGCGCGCGCCCAGTCACTCAGCAACGCGGCAACATGGTCATGGCCCGCGCTGCGGGTATCTGCCGCCACCGTCGTGCCCACAACAAACGTACCCGCACCCACGCGACCGGAAATAAGACCGGCTGCGGCCAACATGTCGAACGCGACCGTCACGCAATTGCGCGACACACCGAATTCCTTGGCGAGCTTGCGAGTGGCAGGCAAGCGATCCCCGGGTTTGAGCCGCTGCTTGCTGATCTCGTCGCGCAGGAGTTCAAAGAGCTGCTTGGCCTTCCCGCGCGCAGCGCGGGTGAGGGCAGTTGCGGTATTGCCCGCCGGTGGGGTCGCTGACTTCATGAATGGCTCCCTACATTTAACAGAAAGTGGCACTTTAGCGCGGCGGGTGCCGCCGCTTAGACTCATTTCGCCCCCTTTGTCGCTTTCGTTTGTTACGCACCAATATGGAGACATTCATGAACAAGGCACAGCGCTTCGCACTACTCGTCTTTTTAGCGGCATTTTTTGCGTTAATTCGGCCGTCGCCGCCGCCAATAAAATCGGGATTTTAGTCTTCGATGGTTTTTTAACCAGCGATGTCACCGCACCGATTGAAGTGTTCGGCGCGGCAACCAAAAAGGCGTGGTTTTCATCTTACGAAGTCGTGGTCGTGTCCGCGAGCAAGAATAAAGAAGTTCGCTCCGAGGAAGGGCTAAAAATTATCGCGGATAAAACTATTTATGATGAGCTCAAGCTGGATGTGTTGTTGGTGCCCAGCGCCTATGAGATGGACGCCTTTTTGAAGAACAAAGATCTCATCCAATTTATCAAAAAGCAAAATCAATCCGCGTCCTGGATGGCGAGCAATTGCTCGGGTGCTTTTTTACTCGGCGAGGCTGGCGTGCTTGACGGGAAAAATGCCACGACCTGG
>JACQEQ010000322.1 GCA_016200445.1 Gammaproteobacteria bacterium
CGAAATTATCGTCGTCGACGATAGCTCAACGGACGGTACCGGCGACGCAGCGAGAACCTGCGGCGTTACAGTAATTCGACCGCCCGTGAACACCGGATCGAAAGCCGGCGCGCAAAATTTCGCTTTGCGCCAGGTGAAGACAGAATTCACCATGGCGATTGACGCCGACACCATGCTGGCGCCGAACGCCATCGAGTTATTGATGGCTTCGCTTGCAACCCAGAGCGTCGTTGCTGCGTGTGGATTCGTACTGCCACGCTTTGTTAAAACCTTGTGGGAGCGTGGCCGGTATATCGAATATTTGCTGGCGTTTAGTTGGTACAAACCGATTCAAGACTTTTACCAGAAGCCGTTGATTTCATCTGGCTGCTTTTCTGCGTATCGAACCGAAGTGCTGAAGTCGGTGGGTGGGTGGAACACGCGCACCATGGCGGAAGACATGGACCTGACCTGGACATTTTATCAACAGGGCCATGATGTCAGGTTCATTCCAAAAGCGTTGTGTTACCCGATTGAGCCGCACAATTTTCATTTCATGCGCAAGCAGTTGAAACGCTGGTCGCATGGCTTCATACAGAACGTCTCGTTGCATTGGCGCGCGAATTTGCACATTCCATATTTGCGCGAAACGATTGCGGTGGCGTTGTGGGATGCCATTGTTGCTTCATTCGTGTATTTATTGGTTGTACCGGTGTTGGCAATTACGTTCCAGGAGCCGCTGTTCTTGCTGGCATATATGATCGATTTGCCTGCGATAGTGGTGCCGGTTCTTTTCACTTCGGAAGGGCGGCGCAATCCGCTGCGGGTGCTGGCGAGCTTACCGGCGTTTTTTATATTGCGTGCGGTGAACGGCTTTTTTGTGATCAGTGCGATTTGGGAAGAATGGGTAATGCGGCGGCGCTTAAACGTTTATGAAAAGGGGCACTAACTTATGAATGCAGGACTCCCAGGAACTGGAATCGGCGGTGTTTTTTATCTTCTCTGCGCGTTATTAATGCCGTTCTACGAAGTAGTGAAAACGCTGCGTGGCGAAAGTAATTGGCGGCGCTGGGTGTTAATTTTTAAACAGCTTGTGATGGCCGCCGGCATCATTGGCGGAATGTGGGCACTGGGGCTTGTATTAGGCTTGCTATTGGAAGCACGGCCGGATCATGAGTGGGTGCAGATGGCGCAAGACTTTCATGCCAATGTCACTGGACAGCTCGAACATGCGTCAAAATTCAATGTCTTTCACGTTGCTCCTGTCATCATGTCGATCATCACGCTGAGTATTATCATTACCACGACGAATATCCTGCGCATCTTTTATCGGCCAGTCGCAGTCAGTGATGCGCAATGAGGTGTTCTTGGTAAATGGAATTTGAAAGCGTAGTCCCTCCCAAATGCTGCCAACGCCGCAGGGAGTGCAAATTCATATCGGCCTGCGTCACCCTTTGGTTTTCCTTCGATTGCTTTCTAGAGCTAGAATAAGCCGGGGCACCGGCTGAAATTATTTTCTTATTGATAATGCATGGCGCTTCGCAATCAACTCACAGCCCTAACGTTCTTCCTCGCGATGTTGTTCGTGGCGGCGCATTCGCACGCCGCAAGCAATACGCCGCCGGTTGAAAAAAACCAGCCGGAAACGGGGCAGAAACAAATTGAATTTTCCGCGTCGAAACTGACTAACGCACGACGCGCGCGCGCGTTGAAAGCAGCCGCTGATTATAATTTCACGCAAAATAATCTCGATCTCGCCGCCGGCTTTTACTTACGCGCGCTTGCCCTTGCGCCCGAAATTTTTAGCGTTGAGGAAAAAAAGCAAATCGCAAACCGGCTGGCAACCGCCCACCATCAGAACGAGGCGATTGAAGTTCTGCGCCAGCTTGCACTTGACCACGGCGATGATGCTGAAATACGCGTTAATCTGGCCAAGCTGCTCTCGGCGACACAAGACTACTCAGCCGCAATCGCCGAGGTCGACAAAATCTTGAATCAAGATCAAGGCAACAAATATGCCTTATTAGTGAAGGCGAACTCCTTGCGTAGTCAACAGAAGTTCGGTCAATCCGCAGCGCTGTACCGGAGCATTCTGAAAGAAGGTGAAGATTTCGACGCGCGCTTGGGTCTCACCTACAGCTTGCTCGCAATGGGTGAAAAAACCCGTGCGCGCGATTCCTTTGGCAAAATGAAAACCGGCGATGAAGATCAACAGCAGCAAATCGACGAGCTTGGGTATTACCTAAACTCGGTGACACGCCCGACCGTCGATTTGTATAGTGCGACACTGACCGACTCCGACAAAAATCGCACCAGCGACCGCCGTGTCACGCTGCGAGGCACGGGGACCGATTGGGATCTTACGGCATCGTATGACCGAAAATCCGCACGCAGCATCGTCGAGCCGGATCCAGACACGTACACAGAACCGTATACAAAATTGTATACAGCGAGTTCCATTGCGGGTAGTGCGAGCGCGAATTTTTCAGAGGTACTGCGCCTCACATTGAAGCTGGGTCAAACTAAACTTGGTGCTGATACGCAACGCTCGTTCATAACGCGCGGGGTAATCGTCGATCTAAAAACCGGGCAATATCCGTTAAGCATCGTGTCTGTGGATATTTCTCACGACGTACTCGCCACAACCGGAACACAGATTGCCAAAATGGTGGAGCTTGACCAATCGAGTATCAAATTTACGCGTGCGCTAAGTGCACGTACCACGCTCAATCTCAACTATCGTTACAAACAATACGCCAGCACGACCGACACCAATACCGCCAACGATTTTCAAGGTTCAGCGCAATACGTGTTGTATCGCGGCGCACCGTTTATCCATGTTGGCTATGTGTATCGGCAGATGAACTTCGACCATATCGCTGGCGATAATTATTTTGACCCGCAAAATTACAGGTCGCACCAAGGTTACGTAACCTTGTATTACGAATTCTCGTCGATGTATTTCGATTTTGAAACTGACTATGGACGGCAATCGTATGATCGTATTGCTACTGATGGTAATGCCGCTAAATATCGCGATAGCTTCAA
>JACQEQ010000323.1 GCA_016200445.1 Gammaproteobacteria bacterium
ACCGCAACCACCCCACCCCGGCAACTGCTCCGCGTTGCTCTACCTTCCGCTCTCCATGGTGGTCGCCTGCGGGGCTCCCCTCCTCGAACATGAGGAGGGGAGAAAAAATCTCTCACCCCACCTCCAGCGATATCTCCATCTCACGCAAATACGCTGTTTCTTGTGCCAGATCAGCGTGCAGCAACGGCCGCGTCTGCAACCAGCCGTTAGCAAACTGTAATTTCAACACGCGCTTATTCGCTGCGAGTGAGAAGCGGGGTAGCGCTTCGGTGCTGCGCCCGCGTTGTAAAATAACCGCCAGACGCAGCAGGACCGCCATGCGCAACCACGGCCCGCTGTACGCAGCGGGCAATTCCTTCAGCGCCGTCAGCGGCAGCTTGCCGCGCTGCGCACGTATTAACAGTCCCAGCAGTTTGTGTTCGAACCCGCTGAAGCCATCGAGGTCGGCGTTCTCGACAATATAAGCGCCGTGTTTGTGATGCTGATTGCTGGCGATATCCAGGCCGATCTCATGCAGCTGCGCTGCCCAGGTCAGATGCTTGGTGATTTGGGCGTCGCGCAACTCCCATTCAAGCGCCACACTGCTCAGTAACTGACGTGCTGTGTTTTCCACCCGCCGTGCCTGCGCCGCGTCGACATGAAAGCGCGCGGCCAGCGCTGCGACGCTGCTGGCGCACGTATCTTCTTCGGCGGGCCAGCCCAGCATGTCGAATAACAAACCTTCGCGTAGCGCACCGTCGGAAACGCGCATTTCGTTCAAGCCTAGCACCTCGAACAGCGCGACCAGAATGGCTACTCCGCCGGGAAACACCGATGCGCGCTCCGGGTTGAGTCCGGGGATTTTCAGCCGCTCGACGTGGCCGGACTTGACAATAACTTCAACCAGCCGCTCCAGCGCGCTGTGCGTGATGCCGTCGTTGCACCAGCCCGCCAGCCGCACCACGCTGTCGACGGCGCGGATGGTGCCCGATGCGCCGACCGCATGTTCCCAGCGTGCCTTCCCGAATTCGCTGGCCGTATGTTGTAAGGTTTCGACGGCGGCGGTATGCGCGCGTTGCCAACGTTTGGAGGTGATTTCGCCTGCTTCGAAATACTTACGGCTAAACGAGACGCAGCCCATTTCAAGGCTGAGCAAATTCTGCGGCGCGCCGCGTTCGCCGATAATGAGTTCGGTGCTGCCGCCGCCGATATCGGCTACCAGACGGCGTTGACCGTTGTCCGCCAGCGTATGCGCCACACCCAAATAAATGAGGCGCGCTTCTTCCTGGCCGGAAATTATTTTGATCGGATGACCCAGCGCACGTTCAGCAGCAACCAGAAATTCTTTGGCATTGCGTGCATTGCGCAACGTGTTAGTGCCCACCGCACGCACTACGCGCCGTGGCATGGCACGTAGACGTTCGCCGAATTTCAGCAAACAGTCCAGTGCGCGTTGTTGCGCTTCAGGTGTGATGTTACCCGAAGTGTCGAGACCCGCGCCCAGATGGATCATCTCGCGCATACGGTCGAGCACTTGCAGCTCGCCTTCGTAAGCGCGCGCGATTTTCATGTGGAAGCTGTTCGAGCCAAGATCCACGGCGGCCAGCACTTCGGATGATTTGGGGGGTGTTGGCATAAGGCCCAGAGTGTATGAGTTAGCCGATGATGCGATTCGCCGTTCTCTTAAGTTTAGTTGTTGCCGATAGTATATAAAGCGAATTTCATGGATATGAATCCCGGCAGTTTGTAGCGCGCTGATGAGAACACGGTCCGCTAATTTGGAGCAACATCAACAACGCTTAGGCGACAGGGGCCAAACTTCCTTGGCATAATGCAGTCAGATTAAAAATCAAGACAGACATGATTTGTTCGCTACCGGACATTCGCAACATCGCAGTGGGAGAACTTTAACGTGTCGAAGTCGCGCTCGTATTCAGTCGTGGTGTTCGCGGTGTTGGCGTTGTCTGCTTGCGCCGAAAAGTTTGTGCTCAGCGGTTCGCCTGAAGTCGGCGGCTTGCTGATCATCGATGCCGTAGTAAAAACAAAAAGTTTCATGGGGCAAGACAGCGAACCCGCCATCGTAAAAGTCACGGTGCGCAAAATAATCGGCGACGTATTCGTTGAAGGCGAGTCTTTGCAAGACGTGTTTGTGTTCCAAGGCTTGAAGCCAGGCAAGTATCAATTAATTTCGGTTGCAACTAAGCCTGGGAAAAAAGAAGTGGTATTACCGGTGCCGACCGACGATGAAGAGGCTTTTACTTTCGATGTCGCTGCCGGTAAGCCGCTTTATATTGGTCAGGTGAATATTCAGCAAGATATTCGCCTCAAAGAATTGGGCATTCGCTATACGCTCGCTCCCGTGCCTAAGCGCGAAATCGAAGTCTGGAAAACCTTGCTCGAACAATCGCTGCGTTCGCAGTGGAAGTATGTCGTAGAAAAACATATAGCCTCGCTGTCCTGATCCTTTATTAAAGATAGTGGTGTAAACCCCGGTAGTTAATAGATTTCGCACGTCTGCCGATACCCCTGCCGATTCTGGTTGTTACAAATTTGCTACAAAATTATTTCTATCCGGCGGCAAATTTGCCATTTGTTGCATCTTTGCCGAAAACTGCTATAAATACCGGGCGGAGAAATTAGGTACACCAACCGAAGTTCACACCTCTTGGGAGAGTCACTACATGAAAAAATCAATTCTCGCGATCGCAGTCGGCGCGGCCTTGGCCGCCGGCTCTGCACAAGCTGCCGTGGAAGTTTATGGCAAGCTGCATTTGTCTTTTGATCAGCTGGATAACGGCAATACCTATAACGGGAATACCAATAACGCGGCTGCGGCTGCGGGCTCAGCAGCCAGTTCAGGTGGTGCAGCCAATGCGGGCACCAAAGCGAAGTCGCTGTATGTCTCCAGTAACTCATCAATGGTTGGGTTCAAAGCGTCTGAAGATCTTGAAGGCGGCATGAAGGCAATTGCAGTCCTTGAATTCATGGTTGAGTCCGATAATCCGGTGACGACTGTGCCTTTCACCGAGCGTGAAGTATATGCAGGTTTGGGTGGTGATTTCGGCACGGTGCGCATCGGTAAAATTGATACGCCCACGAAATTGCTGGGCCGCAAGGCAGATTTCTTTGGCGATCAAATCGGCGATTCGCGTAACCTAACTTCGCGTGCGAGCGGTTTGGGCTTGGTGTTGAACGCACCCTTGCACAACGTTACTCCTTACCCCGCGTATACCTATACCAGTGCGACTACAGCACAGAACCAAAGACCCAACTGGGAAACTCGCTCAACCAATGCATTGGCTTATACCTCGCCTACCATGGGCGGAGTCACAGTCGCGGTGTTGTACCAGCCAGATGAAGGTCGGTCAGATTCCAGCATTAAAGACATCAGCGCAACACTGGCGGGCGACGCAGGCCCCGGCAAGTTAGTCGCAGGTTTGAGTTGGACCAGTCATGGCAAGGCGTGGAATAGTGACGAGAAAGCGGAATCCGCGATTCGATTTGCAGGTAGTTATGCAATCAGCGATGTAAAAGTGGCCTTGTTCTATCAAAAAGCGTCCGACATGAACGCAGTTCCAGCAACACCTGCAGTAGGTTCGACTGCCGCAGTTGCTGAGGCAAGCTTAGATCGCACCACCTGGGGCTTAGGCGGTTCGTACAAAATCGGCGCGGGTGCAGTGAAAGCTCAGTATTACAAAGCCGGAGAATCTAAGGGAGCAGCAGCTGATCCCGCAGACGGTGCGACTATGATAGCGCTTGGTTATGACCACAACCTGTCAAAGAACACCAAAGTGTATTTTGCCTATGCGCAGACCAAGAACGACGATAACGGTACCTTGGGTACATCCGGTAGCGGGAATAATATCCCAACTAAGGGTGGTACCTATACCGTATCTGCTGCAGGCCATGGCTCCAATAACGTGATGGCTGGGCAAAACGTCAACACCATCAACAACGGCAGCGACCCAAAGGCTGTGTCCGTGGGCATGATATTTAGCTTCTAAGTATTTGTAGTAGAGGGTAGTGGGATGGCGGGGCCGTTGGCCCCGTCAGTTTGTAACAAAGGGTAAGTAACGTTAGGACGATTAACAACTCACGAGGGGTCTTACAATGAAGAAGTCAATTTTAGCAGTGGCAGTAGGCGCAGCGTTGGTCATGGCGGGCGCAGCACATGCCGATGTCTCCGTTTACGGCAAGGCGCATGTTTCAATCGACAGCCTGAATAACGGCGATGAGTCCTTCATCTATGTATCGAGCAATTCCAGCCGCATTGGCTTCAAAGCCTCGGAAGATCTCGATGGTGGCATGAAGCTCGGCTTTCTGGCTGAGCAAACCATAGCAGTGGATGGTTCTGGCACTGCCCCCACCGTATTCGATCGCGAAACCTACGTTAGCTTCGGAGGCGGATTCGGCACGGCGATGGTCGGCAAGATCGACACCCCGATGAAATCGCTGGGCCGCAAGATCGATTTCTTTGGCGACCAAATTGGCGATACGCGTAATTTGACCGCGCAGTCATTTAGTCTGGAGGGCCTTGGTTTTACGGCTGGTGACATTTGCACGGGATTGACAACTGCGACCACCCCGACCTTAGCGCAGTGTACGGCTGCTATCAAGGTTAAGAATGTTGGTTATGATGCCCGTCCCAGTAACGTGATTGCCTACACAACCCCTGATATGGGTGGTGTTGCCGCGACAGTTGCATTCATGCCGGAAGATGGCACGAAAGACGGCAGTGGTTTTGACTTGGCGGTTAACTATACCGGCGGTCCACTGTTTGTTGGTTTTGCCTACGAGTCCCATGGGAAAGGTATGAACTCTGGTCTTGCCAGCGCTGGATCAGATGAATCTGAAACTGGATTTCGTTTGGGCGCAAGCTTCACTCAGGGCGACATGAAGGTGGCGGGGATGTATCAGAGCTCGACCGACATCGGTGGCTTTAAAGATTTGAACACGAGCATCATTGGTGTCGGCGCGTCGTATAAATTGGGCGCGGGTGCGGTCAAAGGCCAGCTCTACAAGGCAGACAAGTATAAGGACTCGTCGAAGACGGGCGCCACCATGATCGCGCTCGGCTACGACCATACGTTGTCGAAGAATACCTCTGTCTATGCAGCATTTGCCATAACCAACAACGACGATGGCGGTATGTACGGCATCTCGGGCGGATGGCACAGTGCGAATCCCGGCGTGTATGTGGATCCGACATCCGGAAAGTCAGAAAGCCCGAGCGGTCTGTCCTTCGGTGTGATCACCAAGTTCTAAGCAACTTGAGTAGTTAACAATATTTCTAAGCAGTTTTTTACGGGGCCTGCGGGCCCCGTTTCTTTTTATGCAATTTTTACCGATGATGAAGGTAGCATGACGCGACATTCAATTTATCAGGGCAAGGTGGTGGACCTGGGCAGGGAGACGGTGTTGCTGCCCAACGGTCAGAACATTACGCTCGAAATCGTGCGCCATCCCGGCGGGGCGGCGGTGTTGGCGTTGGATGACGCAGAACGGGTGTGTGTGCTGCATCAATACCGTCATGCGGTCGGCGGCTGGTTGTGGGAACTGCCGGCCGGAAAGTTAGACCCGGGCGAGCCGCCGCTGACCACCGCGCAACGCGAATTGGCAGAAGAGGCCGGTGTGCGCGCGCAACAGTGGGAAAGCCTAGGCACCATGGTGAGCACGCCGGGATTTTGCGATGAGGTGATTCATTTGTTTATCGCGCGCCAACTGTCAGCGGTGCCATTACGGCGTGAACATGACGAAGTCATGCAAGTGTTTTGGTGGACAGCGCAGGAATTACGCGTGCGCCTGGCGCAGGGTGAGGTGCGCGATGCGAAGACGTTAGTAGCGCTCTATCGTTGGATGTTGGGCTCAGTACAAAACGGAGGGCAGCCCGTTGAGTGAATTAGACGTGAAATACAACACTACTCTAATGTCACTACCTTTAGCATTCAGGTTCACCTCAAAGGCGCAAAGGACGCAAAGAAAAGCAAACCATGAGAAGCGGGGTGGGAGCGGTTTTCAACCGCGACTTGGTGGGGCATCTGAAACAGGTCGCGGTTAAAAACCGCTCCCACAAAATCATGCTGATCTTTGTGCCGTGCATGGATGCACAAATGCCGCGAGCACATGGATGTGCAGGAGCGGCCGCCTTTGCAGTGAATCATTCGTTAAGGTAGTGCCATTGCAGCACTACTCTATATTGCCAGTCCGAACGCTCCCGCTGATTAATACGTGCCGATCAGAAACGCTACGCATGGCTAACTGTTGCAAACCGTGCTGTTTAAGTTGTGCGTGAATTTCGTCAATGCTAAATGCGGCCAACAGTGAATTGAAAAAGTCACGCTTGAGGATATCGGGCGCAGTGCACGCGTACTGTTCCACTAATGCGCGTGCCGCAGCGATGCTTGATGGGCGTAGTAAATCCAAAACAAACACGGCGGCGCCATCACCTGCGTGTGTGTTGATCGTGTGCCACAACACGCCCGGGTCGTGCAGGTGATGCAACAAACTGTTGCTGATGATGGTGTCGTAGCGCTGCGGCGCGAGTTGCGTTGCCGGCAGGCGTTGATGTTGCAGGTGAATGCGTGACTGCATGCCGGTGCGTGCGAGCAAGGCGTGTGCATGGTTGAGCATGGCTTCCGCGCCGTCGACGGCATCGATCACGCAGTGCGGGTGCGCACGGGCAAAGCGCACTGTGACATCGGCAGCGCCGCAGCCGAGATCCAGTACCCGGCCGCGTAACTCGAGCGTTGGGAATTCCTCTGCAAACAAGCTGACGAAACGCTGATGCGGTTCGGAAAAATCCGCTTGTGCGTAGGCCTGCGCCTGCGCGGGGTCGTTCATGAGTTCGGGTTCGGGGACGCGGTTCATGACTTTTTGGAGATATTACGGCTTACGACGGTAATACGTTTTCGCCGGTCGTTAATTCGGCCAGGGTTTCACGGCGGCGAATGACATGCACGAGTGAACCGTCGACTAACAGCTCGGCGGCGCGCGGGCGCGAGTTGTAGTTGGAGCTCATTACAAAACCGTAAGCGCCTGCCGAGCACACGGCGAGGGCATCGCCGGGGGCGAGGTTGAGTTCGCGTTGTTTGCCGAGAAAATCGCCGGTTTCGCACACCGGGCCGACGATATCGTAGGTTTGCGCACTGCCGCTAGTACGCGGTAGCAGCGGAATAATATTTTGCCACGCGCCGTACAGGGCGGGGCGGATCAAGTCGTTCATCGCGGCATCGACGATGGCGAAATTTTTGTGTGCAGTGTGTTTGAGATACATGACTTGGGTCAGTAATACCCCCGCATTGCCAACGATCGCCCGGCCGGGTTCGAGGATCACTTGGTATTTACGGCCGCGCAATTGCGCTAACACGACTTGCGCATAATCAGCCGGGGCGGGCGGTGTTTCGTTCTGATATTGAATGCCCAACCCGCCGCCCAGGTCGAGATGTTGCAGATGAATGCCGTCGGCTTCCAGCTGTTGCACCAGCGCTAACACGCGCGTTAGCGCATCGCGAAACGGCGTGAGGTCGGTAAGCTGTGAGCCGATGTGGCAATCCACGCCGATGACTTGAATATACGGCAGTCGCGCGGCCTGCGCATAAATGCGCGGTGCGTCCTGAATGTCGATGCCGAACTTATTTTCTTTCAAGCCGGTCGAGATGTACGGGTGCGTGCCCGCGTCGACATCCGGATTAATGCGCAACGACACTGGCGCGGCGATGCGCAGCTCGGTGGCGATACGGCTGATTTCATGCAATTCAACCTCGGACTCGACATTAAAGCAGTGGATGCCGGTGTGCAGTGCAAAGGCAATTTCTTCAGCGCTTTTTCCCACGCCGGAAAACACCACCTTGCGCGGATCGCAGCCCGCTTTAAGCACGCGCTCCAACTCACCGCGCGATACAATGTCAAAACCCGAGCCCAGGCGCGCCAGCACGTTCAACACGCCGATATTCGAGTTGGCTTTGACCGCATAACACACCAGATGATCGTGGGCGGCGAAGGCGTCGTCGAACGCGCGCCAGCGGGTTTCGATGGCCGCCCGTGAGTAGACGTAACACGGCGTGCCATACTGCGCGACGAGCGCGGTCAGATCCACATCTTCGGCGTGCAGACGGCCGTTGCGATAGTCGAAATAATTCATGGTGCAGGACTCGGTGTAGATGCAGGTGCAGGGTTGGCTGGCGGTAGAATCAGATCGCCTTTTTTGCCGCAGGCGCTTAACGCAAGCAACAAAGCAGCGACATATAACGCGAGATAGAATTTGCTGGACATGTGCAACCTGCGGAAAGTGTAGCCGCGAATTATAGCGAGCTTAGGTAGTTTATCGAACTGAATATTTGGGCTGCTGAAATACTCAAACAGGGCTTCCCCTCCTTATTTTCAAGGAGGGGTGCCCCGCAGGCGACCGCCATGGAGGGCGGAAGGTAGAGCAACGCAGGAGCAGT
>JACQEQ010000316.1 GCA_016200445.1 Gammaproteobacteria bacterium
TGACGCGGATAACCGTCGCCGTAACCGAAGGCCACGACACCCACCGGCATGTCTTGCGGACAAGTCCACGTGCCGCCGTAGCCGATGGCAGCGCCTTGTTTATAATGATTCACCGCAATCAGCCTGGATTTAATTGTCATGACCGGCGCCAAGCCTTCCTGCGTAGCGCTGCTGTCGCTGAACGGCGAGATACCGTACAGCATCAGACCAGGGCGCACCCAGTCGTAATGCGTCGACGGCCAGGCGAGAATGCCCGCCGAGTTGGCCATGCTGCGAGCGCTAACGTGCGCGTGGGTAAATTGTTCGAAGCAGGCGACTTGCTGCGTGGTCACACTGCTATTGCGTTCGTCGGCGCTGGCCAGATGCGTCATCAGAATCGGATCCGGTGCAATGCCGGAGCACGCCGCCAAACGCCGCAACGCATCGGGTAATTGGGCTGGCGCAAAACCTAGGCGGTGCATACCGGTGTCAAGCTTGATCCATACTTGGATCGGAGCAGAGCTATCGAGCGCTGCGTGTTGCAGCAAGTGCAACTGCGCTTCGTGATGCACTACGATATCGAGACGTTCTTGTTGTACCAGCGCTAACTCCGCCGCTTCGAATACGCCTTCGACCAACACGATGCGTTGCGAAATTCCAGCGGAACGCAGCTCCAAAGCCTCGTCGATGGAGGCAACGCCGAAGGCATCCGCGCCATCGAGCGCACGCGCGACGCGCACGATGCCGTGGCCATAGGCATTGGCTTTCACCATGGCGGCCACGCGTGCCTGAGGCGCAAGCTGTCGAACCCGTTGCAGGTTCAGCCGCAGCGCAGAAAGATTAATCTCCGCCCAAGCGGCTCGGCTCATCCATAATCCTCGTTGTGGTAGTCGCCAGACGTGAAGTTTTCGAAGCGCGTGTACTGACCCAAAAATGTCAAGCGTGTGGTGCCGATGGGGCCGTTACGTTGTTTGCTGATAATGATTTCCGCCGTGCCTTTGTCCGGGCTTTCTTCGTTATAAACTTCGTCGCGGTAAATAAACACGATCAAGTCGGCGTCTTGCTCGATGGCGCCGGACTCGCGCAAGTCCGACATCACCGGCCGCTTGTTGGGACGTTGTTCCAAACTACGATTGAGCTGCGACAGCGCAATCACCGGTACTTTCAATTCTTTGGCCAACGACTTCAAGCTGCGTGAAATTTCACTGATTTCGGTGACGCGGTTTTCTTTGCTGCCGCCGACCTGCATCAATTGCAGGTAGTCGATCACGATCAAGCCCAAACCATGTTCGCGCATTAACCGGCGCGCGCGGGCGCGCACTTCGTTGGGAGTTAATGCCGGGGAATCATCGATAAAAATCGGTGCTTCGGCGAGCAGACTCACCGCTGAAGTCAAGCGCGGCCAATCGTCGTCGGATAATTTACCGGTACGCACCCGGTGCTGATCGATGCGCCCCAGCGACGACATCATACGCATCGCCAATTGCTCGCCGGGCATTTCCATCGAGAATACCGCCACCGGCGTTTTGTTCTTGATCGCTGCGTGCTCGACGATGTTCATCGCGAACGAGGTTTTGCCCATCGAGGGACGGCCCGCGACGATAATCAAGTCGGAGGCTTGCAGCCCCGAGGTCCGGTCGTCGAAATCGGTGTAACCGGTGGGCACGCCGGTGATCGGGTTGTCGAGATGGAACAAGGTGTCGATGCGGTCGACCGCTTTGACTAACAAGTCTTTTAGAGCGGAAAACCCGCGCCGGCCGCGCGCGCCTTGATCGGCGATGTTGAACACCAAGCGCTCGGCATCGTCGAGCAATTCTTCGCTGTTGCGCGCACCTTTGTTGTACACCGAGTCGCTGATTTCGGCGCCGGCCTGCGCCAGCTGGCGCAACACCGCGCGTTCGCGCACGATTTGCGCGTAGGCCTTGATGTTGGCTGCCGACGGGGTGTTCTTGGCAAGTGCGCCCAAGTACGCCAAGCCGCCGGCTTTATCGAGAATGCCGACATCCTGCATCCATTCCGACAACGTGATGACATCAAACGGTTTGGTGAGCCGGCTGAGCTCGGCCATTGCGCGGAAAATCATGCGGTGGTCGTGACGATAGAAGTCGTCCTCCGCGACGATTTCCGACACTTGATCCCAGGTTTCATTGTCGAGCATCAAGCCACCGAGCACGGACTGCTCCGCCTCGACGGAATGCGGCGCGACCTTTAACGCGTCGGTTGCGGAATCTTGAATGCGATTGGCATAGGCGAGATCTTGCATGACGGCTCCAGAGGTAACGATAACGGCCACGCGAACGGGGAGCTAGTTTGCGCAGAAGCTCGCCGAACTTCAATTAGGTATGGCGAGTATTTTATGCATTGACCTCGCTGTTTCGCCTGCTACGCCGAGCGCACCGCAAAGCAATTCCATATCGGACAGTGAACTATCGAAGAAAATTGACCGCGTAGCCTTAGATTCGCGGTCACCCGCAACACCCTTGCCGTTCGGCTAACTCTTCCCCTTGCCGGCTGAGTAGCGGACTTCCACCTCCAAGTGAGTGCGCCCTGCCGGGCGCACCAAAAAAAACGGCGCTCCTTACGAAGCGCCGCCGCTGACCAATGCAAGATCTTACTCAGGAATGATCGAAATCTTCGCTTTGATATTCACATCCGCATGCAGATGCAGATCGACTTCAAAGTCACCCGCAACGCGAATCGGGCCGGTCGGCATACGCACTTCATGACGCTCGACCGCCACACCAGCTTGTGTAAATGCGTCGGCGATATCAACCGTGCCGACCGAGCCGAACAACTTGTTTTCGTCGCCGACTTTTCGGGCGATCGACACATGCACAGCAGCGATCTGAGTCGCACGTGCTTGCGCTTGTGCTAACACTTCAGCCGCAGATTTTTCCAGCTCCGCGCGACGCGCTTCAAACTTGGCAACATTGCTCTCGGTCGCCGGTACCGCTTTGCCTTCCGGGATCAGGAAATTACGTCCGTAACCATTACGTACGTTGACCTTTTCACCTAAGCTGCCCAGATTTTCGACTTTCTCTAAAAGAATAACTTGCATGACACACCTCGCACGATGAAACTGAATTCGAAACCGTTAACCTAAAAAACTAATTTTAAGTCGCATTCAAAGGAAGACAAGGCGGAGGCCCGCAGGCAGTACATGAGTACGGCAAGGGCCGACAACGCAGTATTCATTTGAATGCGACTTAAAATAACTCCTAACTCTGCGTGGGTCGCACGCGATTCCGTAACTCCACCCATGTATCCAGCAAACCCGCAAACGCCACGACCATCGGCACCACCATCAATACAAAATATAACGCGACCAGCCAGACTGCATTTACGCGCCGTGCTGCTACCGATGCGTGTACTACGGCCAAACCCTGCAGCATGTATAACAGCACTAGCACGATCACGATGTCTTTACTGACCGCCGCCACTTTATCCAGCGGCAGCAGACTGATCAGCATCAAGACCAATGCAACCATCGCCAAGGTCTTGCCGAGCCGCAATTGATAAAATTCTTTGCGAAAACCACCCGGGTTGTACAACATCGCTTGCCACCAGCGTGCCAGCAACAAGCTCAACACACTGCTCAGTACAAACCATGCCACGACGATACCGGTCATGACATTTGCCATCTGATCCAATGCCACGTGCCAGGTCTCGGCTTGCTCGCTATCCAACCCGGCGGTATCGATGATCTGGGTCTGGATCACCTTGATCACGGTCTCGCGCCACCAGCCCGCCGGATCGTCAACTCCGGCATACACGGCCAGTACGCCGAGGGCGCCAAGCGATGCAGCCACCACCAGCGTGATCGGTAACGACATGGTTTGCCGCAACACGAATGCCAACACAATAATCGGCAGCCACACCACCAGCGCAAACGATGCGCCGACGCCCGGGTCACCTAACGCAATACCCGTCACCGCCGCAGTCGCCAGCAGTGCTCCGCCGGTGACAGTCAATGTCTCACGCCAACCCAATCGCAGTGTGACCAACGCGACGGTTGCCGCGCTGATATAGCTGAACAGCGGAAAGATCAACGACAATCCCATGAAACCGACTGCCGCCGAAATGGCGTGCAGTCGACCCCGCATGATGTATGACGCCAACGCGCGCATCAATGACACTCCGTTGCCGGATGCGAAAGACTCTCGGGTTTAATGTTGGTCGGTGTAAGGCAGTAAAGACAGGAAACGCGCCCGCTTGATCGCCACCGACAACTGACGTTGATAACGCGCCTTGGTGCCGGTAATGCGGCTCGGCACGATTTTGCCGTTCTCGCTGATAAAACCTTTCAGCAACGCGATATCTTTGTAGTCAATTTGCTTAATGCCTTCTGCGGTGAAACGGCAGAAGCGTTTACGACGGAAAAAACGTGGTTGTTGTTGCATGCTATATAACCTCGAATTTGGATACTGGCTTCAGTGCAGCGTTTAGACCGCCGCGCCTTCAATAACTTCCTCGATTGCCGGAGCACTTTCGCTCTCGCGGTACGAACTACTGCTCTCGCGTTCTTTGTTCAGTGCAATCGGCGACGGCTCGGTTACCGGGCCATCAGTACTGATCACCAGGTTACGCAACACGGCATCGTTAAAACGGAAGGCCGCGCCGAGTTCATCCAGCACCTTCTGGGTGCATTCGATATTCATCAACACGTAATGGGCTTTGTGAACTTTGGCGATCGGATAAGTCAGTTGACGACGGCCCCAATCTTCGAGCCGATGAATCTTGCCGCTGTCGGCTTCGATCATGGTCCGGTAACGTTCAATCATCGCAGGCACCTGATCGCTTTGATCAGGGTGAACCATAAACACAATTTCATAATGCCGCATAAATCACTCCTTTTGGATATGGGGTGAGCTTGTTGCTCATTCCCAAAGCCTTCACCGGGTTGAAGGCAAGGTTGGCCGGAAAATGAGGCCGGATTGTACTGGATAGCGGGGTGTGGGTGCAAACGCGATTCTGCGTACAATCGTGGTTACGATATGTAGTTGAATCTCTGTGCTCGTACGACGGCTCTTCAAGTTTTGCCTGCAACTCTTTCGCGTCAATCAGTGCGGCGAGAAATTACAGCAGTGGAAATACGAATTGCTCCCCGTCGGTGAAAAAGCGCGATGGAATCCGGGACGTGGCGCTATTCTGTAGATAGCTACAAGGATCGCTGCCGCACTGCTTCGAACAAGCAGATGCCGGTGGCGACCGAAACGTTGAGGCTCTCCACCACCCCGGCCATCGGGATATAAGAGAGAAAATCGCAGTGTTCTTTGGTCAGACGCCGCAGGCCTTGACCTTCGGCGCCCATGACAATCGCCAGCGGCCCTTTCAAGTCGGTTTCATAAATGGATTTATCCGTTTCACCCGCCGCGCCCACTAACCAGATATTGCGGTCTTTCAGCTCGCGCAGAGTGCGGGCGAGATTAGTTACTTGCACGACCGGCACACTTTCGGCCGCGCCGCTGGCGACTTTGCGCGCAGTAGCATTCAACGGTGAAGAGCGGTCTTTCGGAATGATCACCGCGTGCGCACCGGCGGCATCGGCACTGCGCAAACACGCGCCGAGATTATGCGGGTCTTGCACGCCATCGAGCACCAGCAGCAACGGCACACCCTGCACGCTATCGAGCAATGCGTCCAGGTCGCCCTCGTGATACGACGGCAAGCCCATGCAACGCGCAATCACGCCTTGATGGCGCGCACCGGGCGCCATCTCGTCGAGTGTGTGGCGCGGCGCATGATGCACTGCCACTCCGCGCTGCTTCGCGAGTGCCAGCACTTCGGTCACGCGCGCATCGTTGCGACCCTGCAACACCCACACCGCCAGCATACGCACGCTGTCGTTGCGCAGCGCCGCCGCAATGGCATGCAACCCAAAAATTAAATCTTCACTGGCCATCGTACAATGTCAACTCACGACGCTTTCGGTGTACGTTTGCGGCGCGAGCGCTTTTTCTTCGCTGTTTTCTTGGGTGCTTCTTTCGTTGCCGCCTTACCAGCATCTTTCGGTAACGGTTTCGCGGTCCGCCGCGCAGTTTGCTTTCCGGTAGGTGGTTCGCTGTCGGCCAGTTCGAAATCGATCTTGCGATCAT
This sequence comes from Gammaproteobacteria bacterium, assembly GCA_016200445.1. Lineage (GTDB taxonomy): Bacteria > Pseudomonadota > Gammaproteobacteria > SG8-11 > SG8-11 > UBA6921. The sequence goes on from JACQEQ010000316.1 coordinate 6,075, forward strand.
CGAGGCTGACGCGCACCACGCGCACGCGCACGTTGTCGGCCAGGCGATAAATCGTATTGGTACGTTCGCCCAGCAAGCGATGCTTGGCCGGATCGAAGCGGTAGTAGTCGTTACTCAACGCGGTAACGTGCACCAAGCCTTCGACATAAATATCTTTCAGTTCGACGAAAATACCAAAACCTGTCACTCCGGTGATCAGGCCGTCGAAGGTCTCGCCGACCTTATCAGTCATATATTCGCACTTGAGCCAGTCCACCGCGTCGCGCGTGGCTTCGTCGGCGCGGCGTTCGGTGGCCGAACAGTTCTCGCCCAGTGCGACCATGTCGTTGTGATCGTAACGGAATTTCTGCGCGGGCTTGCCCGAGAGCTGGTGCCGGATCGCACGATGTACGAGCAGATCGGGATAGCGGCGGATCGGTGAGGTGAAGTGCACGTACGCCTCAATCGACAAGCCAAAGTGCCCTAGGTTGTCAGGCGCGTACACCGCTTGCTTCAGACTGCGCAACATCACGGTTTGAATCAGATGCAAATCAGGACGGCCTTGAATCTGTGTCAGCAATTTTGCGTAATGTTTGGGCTCGGGCTTTTCGCCGCCGCCCAAACTCAAACCCAGCTCGGAAAGAAACGCCCGTAAATTAAGCAACTTCTCGTCGCCCGGACCTTCATGCACGCGAAACAGCGTGGGCAATTCTTTTTCTTCAAGATATTTTCCGGCGCACACGTTGGCGGCGATCATGCATTCTTCGATGAGCTTGTGCGCGTCGTTGCGTATCACCGGAATAATGCGTTCGATCTTGCGGTCGGCGCCGAACACGATGCGTGTTTCGGTGGTGTCGAAATCAATCGCACCGCGTTTGTCGCGCTGCACGCGCAGCGCCTGATATAAGCGATATAAATCTTCAAGATGCGGTACCACGGCGGCGTATTGCGTGCGCAGCGCGGCGTCTTGATCAACTAGTATTGCCGCTGCCTTGGTGTAGGTCAGGCGTGCGTGCGAGCGCATCACGCCCTCGAAGAACCGATAGTCTTTCACCACACCCGCCGGAGTGATGAACATCTCGCACACCATGCACAGGCGATCGACATCGGGATTGATCGAGCACAGGCCGTTGGACAAAATCTCCGGCAACATCGGAATCACGCGCTCGGGAAAATACACCGAATTACCGCGCTCTTTTGCTTCCTCATCCAGCGCGGTACCAGGCTTGACATAATGCGATACGTCGGCAATCGCGACCAGCAGCCGCCAACCGCGCCCGTCTTTCTCGCAATACACGGCATCGTCAAAGTCGCGCGCGTCTTCGCCGTCGATAGTAACCAGCGGCAGCGTGCGAATATCTTCGCGGCCTTGTTTGGCATCTTCCGGCACTTGTGGCGTCAGCGTGGCGATTTCCTGCTCGACTGCATCCGGCCACTCCAGCGGTAGTTCGTGATCGCGAATCGCAACGTCGATTTCCATGCCCGGCGCCATGTGGTCGCCCAACAGTTCGACCACCTTACCGACCGGTTGACGGTATTGGCTGGGCGGCGAGGTGAGCTCGACCACCACGATTTGGCCGGTCACGGCGCCGCCAAGATTTTCGCTCGGCACTACGATGTCCTGGGTAATACGCCGATTGTTCGGCACCACGAACGCCGCGCCGCCTTCGGTATGCAGCCGGCCCACGATACTGTGATTGCGACGTTCCAGCACTTCTACGATCTGGCCTTCCTTGCGCCCACGCCGGTCAAGACCCGACACCCGTGCGACCACGCGATCGCCGTGCATTACCGCGCGCATTTCCTTCGCGGACAAAAACAGATCGCCGCCGCCTTCGTCGGGGGTCAGAAAACCGAAGCCGTCGCGGTGTCCTTCGACACGCCCGACCACCATGTCCATTTTATCGACCAACGCGAAGCCGTCTTTGCGGTTACGCAGCAACTGGCCGTCGCGCAACATGGCTTTCAAACGGCGGCGCAACGCTTCGAGCTCGTCTTCGCTTTCCAACTTTAATTCCGCAGCAATCTCGTCGTACGTCAGCGGCTCGCCGCGCTCCGCCAACATCTGCATGATGAATTCGCGGCTGGGGATGGGGCGCTGGTATTTTTCTTGTTCGCGTTCCCAATGGGGGTCGGTGTGTTTTGTCATGTGTATTCTGTCTTCCTAAAAAAATAATGAGTTGAGACGCGCTGTGAACGCAGCCTCACATTGACTTTGCCAAGTCGGATCAGTAAATTGCGCGTTCCGGACGACAGCATGAACAATGCGTCCGGCGCACACCTGCCGAGGTGGCGGAATTGGTAGACGCACTAGTTTCAGGTACTAGCGGGGCAACTCGTGGAGGTTCAAGTCCTCTCCTCGGCACCAACCTTATTTTCGAACGTCAAGTTAACTGCCAACTCTTTGGATTGCAAGGGTCTTTGAATAGCGATCCTGGCGCGAAGGCTTGAACACCTCCGACGTTTCGCGGCTCGCGATCCGCGATGCGAACAACGCAAGGATTCCTGAGACACAACACCCCGTGCGTTACGCCTTCTTCACAAATTCCGATTTCAGTCCCATCGCACCGATGCCGTCGATCTTGCAGTCGATGTCATGGTCGCCGTCAACGAGACGGATATTCTTCACCTTGGTCCCCACTTTAACCACCGACGACGAACCCTTCACCTTCAGGTCTTTGATCACCGTCACCGAATCGCCGTCATTCAGCACATTGCCATAAGCATCGCGCACCACGCGTTGGTCGTTGACGCTCGCTTCAACCGCATGCTTGCCCCACTCATGCGCACACTCCGGACAAACATACATGTTGCCGTCTTCGTACGTGAATTCGGAATTGCACTGCGGACACTTCGGCAAACTGCTCATGCTGGACCTTGTTGGTGATGGGTGGAATCAAGTGGGACTTGCGCATCAGCGCCGTTGCGGACACCCGGCGCTGCCTATCGAATACATCAAGCAGCGCGGCGTTTTTTTCCGCGTCCACTGGGGCGCGCAATAGTAGGTTTGTTAAATTGCGCAGCGTAAAAATCAACGACCTTGCGGATCATGAGCTGGTACGAGGTATGATTTTTCTTGGCCTCGGTTTTGAAGAAGTCGACGCTCGCCTTGCTCAGCGACATCGTGACCTTGACGTTTTCTTCCTTGAACACCAAGTCCGCCGGCGGCGGCAGAAAGTCCTCGACGATGCGCAGCTTACCCAAGGGCTCGTTTGAATATTTAAGCTTGGTCTTCATAGATCTTCTTTCCTCTTCGCCAAAAACCGGCACCAATAAATCGGATCGCTCCATCGCGATAGGTGAACCGAACCGTGAGAATTTCGGTATCGACCTTCCCGAAGCAGTAGTAGCGTTTTTCGGCCTGACTATGCTCCAAATCTTCGGCGATGACGCGCTTCGGATCGGCAAATGCATACTGCGCTAGCTCGAAAGGAACACCATGCTTCTTTAAGATTCTCGGCATTTTTATTTTCGTCCCACTCAAAACGGGTCTTCGCCATGTGCGAATCATAGCAAAGCAAGCGCTACAGGCCATACCGGTTGCCATACGTTTGTGTGGGAGGATGTCGGGCACAACGAGCCTTTAGAAAAACCATATCCGCCGAGAGTATCGGCGCCGCCACAAACCAATCGCCTACAACCTCTAAGCGTCAGGTGGCGCGGGGGTTGTACAGACCGCTGCTGGGTCTGCTGTTCTAAAATGCAAATATGCAAGCCTGACCCGTTCCTTGACGTGAATGCCGAGATATTAACACTTGGTGCGCTACTACTCTTTACCAATTGTGCAGAAGGTAAAAAGTCTGATGTTATGCGTATTTCCCGCCAGACAAAATAGTCAACAACAGAGGCCAATGAACTCTGTTACGGTTTCCAGTTCTGCTGAAATGCCTCCCGGATGTGACGCTTCGCGGCGTCGTAGCGTCGCCGATATTGGGCTGCATAATCCGCGCTCGAATACAGCAGGTGGCCTTTTTTCGGTGTGTCTTCATCCACCGCAATTTCATTGTGATGCGGCAGCGACGCGCGTTGCGGGAAGTCTTGCGCTTTACGCAGTGCCGCCGGAATAAAGGTGATTTTCTCGAACAAGTCGTGCGAATCGCGGCTCTGCGCGTAGCGGCCCGAGATGATTTTTCCCTGCCACAACGCCGCTGCTTCATTGTGCGTTCCATCCCACAACGCCGCATTGGTGGTGAAATTTCCGGACGCAAGATTGAACGAGGAACCCGCGCTGTAGTCCGGTGGTTGCGGCAACGATGCGGGCGGATTGCCCGGATCGTACACACTCAAGCGCCCGCCGGCCACGCTGCCGAAATGTCCGAAACTGGTATGCGCGTAAAAATCCGCAATGCCGTGCGCGGCGCGGTGAAACGCTTCCAGGTTGACGATGCTGTGAGCGTTGAACTGCGCCAAACGCTGGCTCACCAACTGCCAACCTTCGGCGATGTAACCGTTGTCGAAATGCTCGCGCGGGTCGTAGGCGCTGGGCAGGTCCACGACATCCACGGTCAGGCTTTTTTGCCCCAGCACGCTGGTGAAATTCAGGTTGAGCGCATTCAACACCCACGCCGGACAAATGTCGCGCGTGAGCGCTTCGTTGAGAATGCTCTTGTGCACCCAGCCGGCGAACTCGGGGTACAGGCTTGACCAATTACGCTTGAGGCTGATCGCGCCTTTGCCTTGATACTCGGACGGCGGTTGCGCCGCCCACAGATGGGCGTCGTTGAACAGATAATACGGGATGTACTCGGAACCGTCCGGCAAACTTCTACGCGTTGCTTTGGAGGAACTTTTCTTTGCCCGCGCCGGCTCGATCACCTGCCATTTGCCGGACTCGTCTTTATACATCACCCACACATGGTCGAAGTCCTGATGTTTTTTGCCGAACCACGCGCGGAATTTTCCCAACGCCACGCGCACGTTGAACGAGCTGACGCCGCTGGCCAGTAATAGCGATGCGATGAGCAATGCGCGATCTTCGCAGTCGCCCGATTTCAGCGCCAAGGTTTCATCCGGAAATTGCCAGGGGTCAAGTCCGTTGGTCGCGCGGTAGGCAATTTTTTCCGCCACGAACTCGGCGATGATGTGGGCGCGATGATCAAAGGCGCCCGGTTGCCGCGAACTAAACAAACTCCAGTTCGCACCCAGAAGTTTTTCCATGTACTTGCGCAGGTCGGTGTCCAACGTACGGCGCATCACCGCATTGCGTTCAGTTACCAGGAATTCGCGCACATCGACATCGTAATTGCCGCGTTGACTGCCGATCGGCGGGCGCGAGGACGGGACGATGGAATCATGAATGATCCGCTCGCCGTCCCAGTTCCAATAGCGAAGTTTGTGCACGCGCGACGTAGAAAAACACATGGCTTCCTCCGTGAATCGAGTGATCGATCAGTGTGATTGGAACGACGGCGGCGAGACTTCTTACTCAAGGCGCTTGCGCGCGTGCCGCGTTCTTCGCTTCGGATCATACCTCTCATGCAACGCGGACTACACGTGAATATAACCACCCGCAGACCGGTGCCTGATGTTCAGAGGGTCCGAATTGTTATCGCGCAGTCGGTGTAGATCGTGCTAACGAGGGGCCAGCTTGCGGGAACCGGCGTGTGATGTTCAAAGGATGGCGAACAGCGAGGTCAACTTGAGTACGAACGGCGATCACGACAACAAGATCGCCGTTTTTGCTTGTCGGGGCGTCATTCAACGCATCCCGAGCATCATTCAAACGGATGGCGCAGCACGATGGTGTCGTCGCGATCGGGGCCGGTCGAGACAATATCGATCGGGGTTTCGGTGATTTCTTCGATGCGTTTTAAATAGGCGCGTGCGTTGGCCGGCAGCTCGTTGTATTTGCGTACACCGACAGTGTTTTCTTTCCAGCCCGGCATGTCGACGTACACCGGCTCGCAACCAGTGTAGCCATCTGCACCGACCGGCGGGGTCACGCTCACGACGCCGTTGCGGCGGTAGCCGACGCATACGCTGATGGTGTCGATGCCGTCGAGTACGTCGAGCTTGGTGATGCACAAGCCGGACACGCCGTTCAATTGATTGGAGCGGCGCAACATTACGGCGTCGAACCAGCCGCAGCGGCGCGGCCGACCGGTGGTGGAGCCAAATTCATGGCCTTTTTTCGCCAGATATTGGCCGGTGTCGTCGAACAGTTCGGTCGGGAACGGACCGGAACCGACGCGCGTGGTGTATGCCTTGGTGATGCCCAGCACATAGTCGAAACAGGTCGGGCCGACGCCGCTGCCGGCGGCCGCGCCGCCCGCCACGGTGTTGGACGAGGTGACAAACGGATAGGTGCCGTGGTCGATGTCAAGCAATGTCCCCTGCGCGCCTTCGAACAACACGCTCTCGCCGGCACGCTGCTGCTGGTAAATCAATTCGGGAATATCGGCGACCATCGGCTTGATGCGTTCGCCCATCGCCAGGGTTTCATCCAGTACCTGCTGGAAGCTGACCGGCTCGGCCTTGTAATAGTGCTGCAACATGAAATTGTGGTAGTCGAGCACTTCTCCGAGCTTCGCCGCGAAACGCTCGCGATGGAAAATGTCACCCAGGCGCACTGCGCGGCGCGATACCTTGTCTTCATAGGCCGGGCCGATGCCACGTCCGGTGGTACCGATGGCATTGTTGCCCTTGGCGCGTTCGCGCGCCTGGTCGAGTACCTGATGGTAAGGCAACACCAGCGGCGCGGCTTCGCTGATGCGCAGGCGTTCGCGCACCGGTACACCGTTGCTTTCGAGCGTATCCATTTCATCCAGTAGCGCCTTGGGCGACAACACGATGCCGTTGCCGATCAGGCACAGCGAATTCGCGCGCAAAATGCCGGACGGAATCAGATGCAGCACGGTCTTTTTGCCGCCGATGACCAGCGTGTGTCCGGCGTTATGCCCGCCTTGAAAACGCACCACGACGCGCGCGTGTTCCGTGAGCAAATCAACGATCTTGCCCTTGCCTTCATCACCCCATTGGGTGCCGATAATGATTACGTTTTTACCCACGGCTTATACTCCCTCTATGGTGACTACCCATTCTTTACCCTGCTGTTTGAGCACGCGATCGCAGCTCATCGCTTGCGCTCCGCCAATCTGGCCGGGAAGCCCGCGCACCACACGTTCGCCGGACTGACGCAAGCGTGTCACCGCCGCATTCAGCGCACTGTTGTCGATGGCCGGCGCGAAAATGCCAAGCACCGGCGCCACTGCGCGGTTACCGAGCGCGATCAAAGTCTTTAAATCCGCACTAAAACCGGTCGCGGGACGCGCGCGCCCGAAGACTTTTCCGATGTCGTCGTAGCGCCCGCCGCGTGCGGCCTCCTGACCATGACCCGGCACGTAGGCGGCAAACACGACGCCGGTTTGATATTGATATCCGCGCAATTCCGCCAGGTCGAAATACAAGGTCGACGTATCGCCCTGCCGCTGTAATTGCCCGGCGATGCGTTCCAGATTATCCAGCGCATCGTGTACCGTGCGCGGCGCCGCACGCAGCGCGGTACGCGCCTGCACTAAAACTTCCGCACCGCCGTTCAAGTCGATCAACCGCGCCAACATGTCTTTCGCCTGCGCATCAGCGACGAACGCAACCAGCTCGTTAATCTCCACACGCGCTTTGCGTTGCAGCGCATCGAACAGCTCCGCTTCCTGCTGCGTATTCAAACCGGCGTGCCGCGCCAAACCGCGAAAAATGCCGACGTGACCCAGATCGATATGAATTTCTTGCGTGATGCCGACACAGCGCAGCATCTCCAGCATCAGGCAAATCACTTCCACGTCGCTGTCCGCGCCGCTGTGCCCATACAATTCGGCACCCACTTGCATTGGGCTGCGCGAGGCATCCGCGCCATCGGGTCGCGTGCGCAACACGGTGCCCAGATAACACAGGCGCACCGGCTCGTTGCGACGCAGGCGATGCGCATCGATGCGCGCCACTTGCGGCGTCATATCGGCACGCACGCCCATCAGGCGCCCGCTCAGTTGATCGGTGAGCTTGAATGTTTGCAGGTCAAGATCTGACCCGGTGCCGGTGAGCAACGAATCCAGATATTCAATGAACGGCGGGATGACCAGGTCGTAACCCCAACGGTAAAAAATGTCGAGAACGTCGCGCCGCACGCGCTCCAAGGTGTGCGTCTGCGGCGGCAACACTTCATCGATACCTTCCGGTAACAGCCAGCGTTCGGTACCCACGGTCGCCCTCAAGCCTTGACTAGATACAACAGCACCACACCCGCCACCATGCTCACTAATCCGCTGATGCGCATGGCACGGTCATCCATCTGCGCCATCATGGTCAGCGCTTTGCGCATCGCATCAGGTTTCAAAAACGGGATGATGCCTTCAATCACCAACATCAGCGCCGTCGCCACCCACATCACGTCCCAATCAATCATCGCGCGTATGCACGATGCGACCGGGCCGGACTCCTTCCCACGGCAACGGGGAAAGTGGGAATGGGGGTGTTCATACGTGCCAGCATTTTACAACTCGCCCCCCATCCTGCCCTTCCCCCGGCAAGGGGGAACACTCTGTTCGAGCACCACGTCGTTCTAACGACGCGACCCTTTTGCACTGTTGAAGTATTTGAAGAATTCCGAATCCGGCTTCAACACGATGATATCGGAGCGATCCGCAAACGTCTTCTTGTAGGCGGTCAAGCTGCGATAGAACGAATAAAATTCGGAGTTTTTGCTGAACGCCTTGGCGTAAATTTCCGATGAAGTCGCATCGCCTTCACCGCGCGTACGTTCCGCATCGCGATACGCTTCGGCAAGAATCACGGTGCGCTGACGGTCGGCATCGGCACGGATTTTCTCGGCCGCTTCCGCGCCGCGCGAACGCAGGTCTTTCGCAACACGCTGGCGCTCGGCTTCCATGCGCTGGTACACCGAGTTGCTGATCGAAGCGGCATATTCGATGCGGATAATGCGCACGTCAACCACTTGAATACCGAGCTCTTTGACCAGCTTGTTGGCCTGCACCGTCAGCAGATCCATGATTTGCGCGCGCTCGCCCGAAATCACTTCCTGAATGGTGCGCTTGCCGAACTCGTCGCGCAGGCCGTTCTTAATCAGTTCCGACAGCCGTTGGTTGGCGTTGGTCACTTCGCCGCCGGTCGCAGTGAAATAACGGGCGACATTCTCGATGCGCCACTTCACGTACGAATCGACCAGCACGTTTTTCTTTTCCGAAGTCAGGTACTCTTCCGGCTCCGAATCCATGGTCAACACGCGCCCATCAAACTTGCGCACGTTTTGAATCATTGGGATTTTGAAATACAGACCTGGTTTAAAATCGTCACGTACGATTTCGCCGAACTGGAACATCACCGCGCGCTCGCGTTCGGTGACGGTAAATATAGATCCAGCCAACAGCGCGATCAGCGCAACCAGACCGATGAGTGCGAACAAGGTTTTCTCGCTCATTTAGCGTCCCTCTCTGCTGCGTAAACGATCACGTTGTTCGCCGACTGCCGAGCGGGTCGCGGCAGTATCTTGCGGCGCCGACGCCGGCGGCACGGAATCCGGAAACGCCGCCGCTGCGGATGAAGAGCCACTGCCGTTGGCAGCGCCACGCTGATTTTCGAGGAATTTATCCAGCGGCAAATACACCATATTGTTGTTACCTGGCATGTCGACCATCACCTTGCTGGTCGATCCGAGCACGGACTCGACCATTTCCAGATACAGACGCTCGCGCGTCACGGCCGGTTCTTTTTGATACTCGGCCAGCACTTTGGAGAAGCGCACTGCTTCACCTTCGGCATGCGCAACGACGCGCGACTTATACGCATTGGCATCTTCTAATTGTCGTGCTGCGGCACCGCGCGCCTTGGGGATAATGTCGTTCGAATAAGCTTCGGCTTCGTTCTTCAAGCGCTGTTCGTCTTCGCGCGCCTTCACCGCGTCTTCGAACGCCGAGCGCACTTGCTCCGGCGCACGCGCGCCTTGCAGGTTGACGCTGGTGACGACCAAGCCGGTTTGATAACGATCCAGAATCTGCTGCACCATGGTCTCGGCACGCTGACCGATTTCGCCACGGCCTTCGGTAATCACGAAATCCATTTTGCTCTTGCCGATGATTTCGCGCAGCGCGCTTTCCATCGCCTGACGCAGCGTGACGTCGGGATCGGCCACATTGAACAAATAATCCTTGGCGCTTTTCACCTTGTATTGCACCGACATTTCCAGATCGACGATGTTTTCGTCTTGCGTCAGCATCAAGGTGCCGTGATCGCCCGCACTGGCACTCGTACGTGCCCCAGTGTGACTACCGATATCCGATTTCTGAATGCGCGAAACGTCGACGGTCTCGACGGTTTGCACCATGCGTGGATACCAATGCAAGCCCGGCCCGGTGGTTTCTTTATAGGCACCGAACTGCAGCACCACGGCCTGTTTGCCTTCTTCCACCGTATACAAACCGGAGAATGCCCACGCCACCACAATCACCACTGCAATTAACGACAACAACTTGTTCACGTTGTCGGGTGATGCGCCGCCACGCCCCGAGCCCGAACCGCCGAAAACACCGCCGAGCTTGGTCTGGATTTTTTTCATTAATTCGTCGAGGTCGTTTGTCACGGCACCTTTATTATTGCTGCCGCGACTACCCCAAGGGTCTTTGTCCCCTTTCCCACCCGGTTCATTCCAGGCCATGAAGAGCTCCGAAGGCTTTAATATTATGTTGTCGCGTGACGCGAGGGTTGGTTCAAACAAAAACGAAGCTGGATTTTAGGAGGCTTAAGCGGCGCCCGCAAGGCGTTTCGCGTCGGAGGAAAATACCAACCTGGTCAGTCTCATCAAAAAGTGGGCGACGCGCGCCGTCCTTGATCACCGCAATCCATCACTCAGGCGGCGGGTTCATACCGCTCAATGATTGCAAAAACTCTGCGAGATCATTCTTTTCGGCCGGCGTGATAATGATAGGCCGATTGACTTCACCGCCACGCACGTAGAGTTCTATTTCGATCACGTCCTTCAACGAAGCAATCATGCCGTTGTGCATGTAAGGTGCAGTGAGTGCTACGTTACGCAGACTAGGCGTCTTGAATTTGCCGATATCACTTGGATTCCCGGTAACGACAAAACGTCCCAACTCCGATACATCCTCGACCGTAAACACGATCTGGTCCAGCTTCCCCGAACTAGCCGCTCTGGAAACGACAGTCACGTTCTCGTCCCGGTCTCTCATAACGCGCGCCGTAAGCTCCGCCAATCGTGGTTGAATGCGGTCGAAACCGACACCGGAACTGTGAAACCCGTTGTCGGTGAACAGTGCCGAGTCTTTGCCGATGACGTGACACGCAACGCAACCCGCACGGCCACGAAATAAATCCAGCCCGCGCTGTGCACCGGATGTCAATGCATTGCGATCACTGCCGAATTCAAAGCGGTCAAATGCCGAGTTTCCTACGCTCGAACGCCGCAATCGCCTGAGTAACATGAATCATCTCCATTTGATCAGCATTGACTCCGAATACGCGCTTGAATGCATCTCGATACTTTTCGTCGTTGCGAACCACCGCCAACACGGCAGCATGATTCGGCAACCCATGTTCAACTGCGTTAACAAACGGATCGTTCGCCTGCTCTTCCAGCGATGCACGCCGCCCGTCCCAAAATTGTGTGGTCAGAAACGCCGCGTTGATAAGCGTGGGTGTGTTGCGCGTGCCTTTCTGTTTGCGAATACCTTCGGCGACGGGTAATCCGTCGGTGAAGGTTTTTTTGGCATCATGACAACTTGCACAACTGATCGAGCCATCGGTGGAAAAACGCGCATCCGAAAACAACCGTTTGCCAAGTGCAATCTTTTCAGGGCTCCGTGGATTCGTTGAATATGCCTGTATTTCTGGCAGTCCCAGCAACGATGGATCGCCTGCGTGACACGTCGCCGCCACGGAAATCGCAACAAGAACGATATACGCGTTGGCGTGGCACCGCGCACTTTGTTCAGACCAGTTCACAAGCAAACCCGTCGCATTAAATGTCGCGCTTACGCGACTGACAGCTTGCTGAAAACCAGCCTGCTGCCGTCAACTCAGCACATGGATTATGTGCGTGTACTTTACGCCGCTTTATGCTTATCAACATATTCCAACGCGGCACGTGCTAATAATCCCGAGCGGCTTTCCCCTTCCCGGCGTGCAGCCTCGTCGATCACCGCGAGCACGCGTTCGGACAAGGTGATATTCACCCGCGTGACTTTGCCCGAGAGTTTCGAAATATCAACCTCGACCACCACCCAGATTCCGCCCGCGTAATCTGCATTCTTTTGCATCAATTCCAGCGACTGTCGCTTCGGGATCGAGTCACCATCGAGCAGCAATCCTTCCAGATGACACTCGATCGCTTCATGTGCGTTTTCGATAGCTTCGTCCAGCGTGGTTCCCGCTGAAAAACATCCCGGTAAGTCGGGTACAATTACCCCGTAGTCACTCTTTCGCTCTTTGTGAATCACAATTGGAAATCGCATCACATCACCTCCATTCCCATCCCGCCTGCCGATAGATACTGCGCAGTGTCGGTAAGGGCAAATCGCGCTTCGGATGCGGAACGGTGACTTTGCCAGCCTTGGTCGGATGTTTGAATTGATGGTGACTGCCTTTTACGTGGTGCAGCACCCATCCATCTTTTTTCAACTGCCGAAGTACGTCCGCACTGTTCATAGTGTGTATCGTACACACCCAGAAAAACATAACAAGCAACGCGTAAGAAAATTGTTACAAGGGCACGCATTCAGCATTCATCATTCATCATTCCTCCGCCGTATCTTCATGCTGCCTCACCGCCCGGCTCACCGTTGAATAGTGCACGCCAAAATGCGTCGCGATGTGCGCCATCGAATGCTGGCCCGACAATTAGGCGCGCGCCATCGCCTCGTGGCCTGAATACTTTTTCGCAAATGTCTCATCGGCTGCGCTATCGCGCGGCGCGGCGCGCGCCTTCGTGCACGCCAATATAATTTTTGATAGCGTTTGCGCGCTGCTGGCCAAACTGCGCCAGAATCCAGTGCGTCTGCAATCACGTAGAGGGCGTGACTTGACCACAGGTTGCCAGATAACTGCTCCACAGCCACGCTTCCAAACGCTTGCCATCTTCGCCCGCAGCGGATTCAACACAACATAACGCGACGATCTTGCGTACTACTTGCGTACTAACAGCCGGGTATCCGTACATCTTGTGATTCATTACGCTGGCGTGTTGATCCATTTCACCGCCGAGTCAAAATATTGCTTTTCCTTCCACAAGTCCGGGTCCCACTGGTCACCGATATGTTGCAAAGCTTCTTTTGCCGCCTGTTGGTCTCGCCCGGCAATCGCGAGCTCACAAAGTACATTCCAATCTTTAATGCGCAACCCGTAACGTTTTTCGCGCGCGTAAAACGACGCTTGGATTAACGGCCACGATAATCCTGTTTCCGCGTACAACTTATCGCGCCAATGAAAGTGAACTAACTTCGCTGCGACGTAGGAATAGGCAATCAAACCGTCATCTCCTCCGGGGACGCGCACAAGTGATTTCACATACTCGTTGATTTCACCTTTTTCTCCATACCATCACGGCAACAGAGACAACGCGCGCTGGGGGTAGTAGTGATAATAAGTGGGAAACTGCGCGACGGCCACGCGTAAGCGATCATTCTAGCCCGTACTTGCGGCTTATTGCGCCAAGGGCGATCGTAGCGGAGCGTGGGCGAAGTGCTGCTTCCACAAACGTGGGGTCAGTTCGTGAACTTTGGAAGCCTGGTGCTGGCCGACACGCTGCAACACATCCACGAGGTAATCGTACGGATGCACCCCATGCAGCTTGCAGGTGGTAAGCAGCCCTTGCACGATGCCGACGTATTCAGCGCCGGTCTCGCTCCAGCAGAATAGCCAGTTCTTGCGTCCCATCGGGATCACGCGCAGTGCGCGTTCCAGATGATTGGTGTCCAATGGCACGTCGGGATAGGCCAGGAACACCGATAACGCGTCCTTGCGTTGCAGCGCATAACTTGCGGCTTGCGTGAACGGGTTTTGCGGTAACAAACACCGTTCTGTCAGTTGCTGTTCCAGCCAAACGAAGAACGCCTCTGACTGCCATGGATGGCGGGAATGCAGATTTTGCAGGAGCAAAAATCTGCGACCACCGGCTTGCTGTGTTCGGTGCGGTGCAGCAAACGTTTTTCATCTCTCCGGGTCGAATTCCCCGCCGCTTGCGGCGTTCGGAAATGACAGTGTCCGAAGGGCACTGTAA
>JACQEQ010000317.1 GCA_016200445.1 Gammaproteobacteria bacterium
ACCGGTGCGATTGGTATCGGAAAAACCACCGGGCGCTTTAACGGGAATGCATGGCCGCTCTACTTCTCGACACGCACTTACTTGTTTAAACCCTTCTCCACCGCAATCACCGCCGCCTCGACGCGCGAGTGCACGCCGAGTTTGCGCATGATGGATTTGACGTGTAGCTTGACAGTTCCGTCGACAATGCCCAGTGCGCGGCCGATGACTTTATTGCTTTGGCCTTCAGCGACGTGTTTGAGAATTTCGCGCTCGCGCGGGGTGAGATCGGCAAACGGCGATGCATCGACCAACGGCCGGTCGCTGCCTTGAACATAGCGCGCAAGCACTGCGGCCAGTTCGGGGGCGACTACGGTTTTCCCGCTTAAAATGCTGTGTAAGGCGGCGACCAGCGCGTCCGGGTCCATATCTTTGAGCAAGTAGCCTTGCGCACCGTGGCGCAACGCTTCGACCACATCGCGGTCGTCGTTGCTGGTGCTGAGAATAATTACTGGCGAGACCACGCCGGTAGCACGTAACCGGCGCAAGGTTTCAAGTCCATCCATATTCGGCATACGCACATCGAGCAAGATTAAGTCATGCTCCAGTTCTTTGGCGCGCTTGAGCCCTTCTTGGCCATCGCCCACTGCGGCGACCACCTTGATGCCGCGCCGCTCCATCAGCTCATACAAGCCCATGCGAAACAGCGCGTGGTCATCGATCAAGATGACGCGTAATGGGCGTTCCGCTGCAATCAGGTCGTGATATTCACTCATGCATGCCGGCCTTTGGTTGCGTGATGTCGTCGCGTTCGTGGTTGTGTCGTTGCGGGGGGACGCTAAATTGCAGCTCTACCCGCGTACCTTCGCCCGCCTCGCTTTCGATACTGAGGGTACCACCGAGCCGCGCGGCCCGCTCGCGCATGATCGACAATCCAATGTGCTCGCCAGGGGGATCGCTGACCACTTTTTCTTCGATCCCTTGGCCGTCGTCTTCGACCAGCACGTGATAGTCGCGGTTGTCGTCCGTACGTAATAGCACGCGCACATTTTGCGCGTCGCTGTGCTTGCGCACATTGGTTAACGATTCTTGCACAATGTGCAACACCTGCACTTCCAGCGACGGCGGCAGATTCGATTCGACGATTTCGTTCTGGAAAAACGCGGCAATCCCGGTTTCTTTGCGGAAGCGTTCGACCACACTTTCAATGGCCGGAATCAAACCGCGCTCGTCCATGCGCGTGCGGAAATGCGCCAGCAATTCGCGCAACTGGCTGTTGGCTTGATCGAGGCCGTCTTTGATGGTGCGAATTTGTCGAATCCCGGTACGGTCTTTACTTTGCGCTACGGTTTCTTCCACCAAGGTCACCTGAAAACGCAAACTGGCCAGTGTTTGCGCGAGCGAGTCGTGCAATTCATTCGCAAGCAGCGTGCGTTCTTCCATGATGGACAGGCGGCGTGCGTGCCGCTCCAAACGCGCTTTTTCAATCGCAATACCTAAGTGCCGGCCAATGCTGCTGAACAAATGGCTGATGTCTTCGCGCTCGATCAATGCGGCACTTTCAAGCACAAGGTGATACACGCCCAGCGTCCGCTCGCTATAACGGATCGGAATGGTGACCAGCGCCGCGCAGCCGCCATCGGGCGATATTTGCAAGCCGGGCTCGCATTGTTGCACATCGGTCTGTATCAATAATTCGTCGGCCGCACGCGCACCGCTTAAGCACTGTTCAATCGATACGGTACGTGCTAAGACACTTTCATCACAGCCCACAGTCGCAATCAGGCGCATCTGCCCGTCTTCGGTCATCAAGCGCACCACGCCCGCGCGCGCCTGCACCATGTCGCACAATGTATGTAAAAAGCGCGTAAGCAAATCGTTCACATCGTGCAGTACATTTACACCGGCGGCGGCGTCGTACAAAATTTCCAGCGAGCGCGTCTTCTGCGCGAGTTGCTCCACTTGGATACGGGTTTGCTGATCCACGTTTTTGCACATGCGGCTGATCATGTCGCCCAACACATTGATGTCTTGCAGCAGCAAAACCTCGCCGCCTTGCCCCACCGGCGTCACCCGCGCATCGAGATCGCCATCCAACATGCACACGATCCACTTGCGCACCTGAAACTCTGCGCCCAACACCCGCGCGCGCAACCGCTTTACCAGTAACGCAGACAACACCAGCAAACTAAGCACCATCGACACCGCTGCAATGATGCCAACACTTGCTCCCGCATCCCATGCGTAATACAGTGCCAGCCCGCCCAACGTGACACCGCTGCTTGTCAACCATGCGACCAGCCAGAACCAGCGGCTCGCCCGCATCGACTGCGGTGCCGTCAATGCTTTAAGTCGCGCTACGGCGCCTTGCAATTCTTCCGGCAACGGGCCACGTAAGAATGATCGGCGAACGTCTTGTGGATTGGTCATGGAAATTGCGTATTCACGTTGAAGGTAACTTGAAATGCGGGTTGTGAATTAACCCGATGATATTTCCAAATGGGTCAAGAACCGTCGCCACCGAGATACCGCCGCCGACTTCGCGCACCGCCGTATGTGCTTTCGCACCCAGCGCCAGCAGACGCTGGTATTCCGCCGCGATATTGTCGACACCCCAATAGGCAACTACACCCGCGCTTGCCTTGGATACCGGCCGGGCATTCGGATCGAGCCCTAACTCGTAACCACCCACATTGAACCCGGCATAAAACGGCTCATCGAAGTACGGCGCGAAGCCCAACGCTGCCGCGTACCAGTTCTTGGCTGTTTCGATATCGGCGACGCCGTAGATGACAGTGCGTAGTCCTTGTAACATTTCATTTTCCCGCTGATTCGCTAGATTGCTCCCGAAGCGTGATTGTCAGGCCGATTCTGCAACATAACCCAGCGCGTGCTCGGCAAGCATTTTGGCATTGCTGATATTTTCCGCCGGAATTGCCACCCACTCTTTCATCGGCCGGCCCTTGCCGGAAGGATCCCAGAGCTCTGCGCCTTTATGCGCCAAGGCTTGCATGCGGACATCGCCAGACAGCTTGAACACCAATGATTTCAAATGCAGCGCCAGAAACGCTTTGCCGTTTACTTTTAGACACTGCTTGCCGAACATCTGGCTGGCGACGACATTTTTGTGCTCAATCAGATGCTGGGTGAGTTGTGCGAATTGTTTTTCGGCAGACATTGTGACTGTTCCTCCCTAACTATTTAACGCTTGAGTTCAGATGCGTCAGCGTATCAACGATGAGCCCCCTAGAGTCCATTATTAGCCACCAATTGTTTGGTGAGCGGGAATGCTTGAATACCGAATTCTACTTCGGGATCGCCGCTATGCATAAAGCCATTACGCAGGTAAAAGGATTTTGCTGTAGCGGTACTACTAAGATGAATTTTGGAGAGCCCTGTTTGAACCGCGTGTAGCTCCATTGCACGAATTAAAGATTTACCTACACCTGTAAAACGAATTTCTGGCAGTACATAACAAAGTGCAATTTCATTTTTTGCGGTTAGCAATCCGACACCCGTAATTTGCTCGCCGGAAGTGGCGACTACCGAAAAATTTTCGGGGGTAGCAAACAAGCTCGCGATAATTTCTGGTGTTTTATTATGCAACCAGACCGACAAAACCTCCGGCTCATTGCGGTGATCTTCGACACAACACTCTGTAATTGAGCGGCGAAGCACAATGCATGCGGCCACGGCATCGGCCGGTGTAGCTGCACGTACCGTCAGGTTCATTGTGTAGTTAGCTCGTTTTCGGCGGCTTATGATCCGGGTCATTCGGATTGAAGAAAATGAAATCGAAGGTGCCGGCTTCAACCTCGACATAATCGATGATCGCATCTTCGACCAGCTCGCCGGTGTGCGGGCTCATCACCACGGATACCCCTTCGCACACCAGATACAAATCGTTTTCGGCGCGTGCATCGAAGCCCATACCGTATTCATATTTGCCGTCGGGGCCGACTTTGGCGGCGATGCGCAGGGCAAGATTGGCGGTGTCGCTGGTGGCCGAAATGGCGAGAATTTTCTCGGCGGCGAGGGGAGTAATTTTAATCATAATCTGACCCTTTTATTAAATGAATGCTGCTTAATAACAACCACCCCGTCAGCTGTGCCGCCGCACCTACTGGTTGTCAAGGAGGAGCAGTACGCGGGGATTGGGTGGTGCTGTTGCGGTTTAACCGCACAAATTCGACGAACCGTTGCGCCCAGCGGTGTGCGTTAACATCACGCAGATGAGTGTAACTGGCGAGCAGGTTTTTATAAATCAACCCGTCGTGCGCACCGTCGACGCCGCTGCCACGCATGACCTCATAGGCGAAGACAACACCGGGCGCCAAGTTATCCAGACTGGAATAATGAAATTCATGCGCAGGGATTTCCATGCCGCTGTGCAACGGCCACGGGTGCTGCGCGCTTTCGCGCAGACGCACATAACCGCGTCCTTGCGGCCGGGCGTGCATGACGATGTCGCCGGGAATGACGCCGACCATGGCATGACTTTTTTCTTGCCAGGTGATGCGGCGTGCGAGGTACATCAGTCCGCCGCACTCGGCGTAAGCCGGTAAGCCGTTTTCGATGGCCGCGCGAATTTCGCTGCGTAACGTGGTGTTCGCTTCGAGCGCGGCCATGTGGGTTTCTGGGAAGCCGCCACCGATGAACAGACCGTCGATGCCGGGCAGGGTCGCGTCGCGCAGCGTGTTGATCGGGATGAGTTGCGCGCCGGCGTGCTGCAGCGCGGCAAGGTCGTCGGGGTAATAAAAGCCGAAGGCGGCGTCGCGGGCGATGCCTAGTCTTACCACGCGCGCAGGCGCCGATGTAGACGAAATTGTCGACTCACTCCCCCTCTCAGGAGGAGGGCTGGGGTGGGGGTGGTCATTACATGGCGGCAGCGGATTTAAACCACCCCCATCCCGACCTTCCCCCTTGCAGGGGGAAGGAGTGCTACTTGTAGGACATTCGTTCAACGAAGGATCAAGGTTGCTTTGAGCGTGTTTTGGCGAGGGCGCTGCGCTCACCTTCAGCAACCCATCCAAATCCACCTGCTCCGCCACCCGCTGCGCAATCGCCGCGATACGCACTGCCGCTTGTGGTGCTTCGTTGCTTGGCATCAAGCCCAGATGGCGTTCGACGATTTCCATTTCCGGGTCGCGCAAGATGGCGCCAAGCACTGGCACGTCGGTGTAGTGTTCGATCACGGCGCGCAGTTTGCTTTCGTGGCGGCGGCCGCCGAGTTGATTGAGAATCACGCCGGCGATGTGCACGTCGCGATCAAACGCTTGGTAACCAAGGATCAACGGCGCGATGCCGCGCGTCATGCCTTGCGCGTCGATGACTAGCACCACCGGACTGCGCAGCAACTTGGCGAGCGCGGCGTTGCTGTTGCTGCCGTCCAGATCCAGGCCGTCGTATAAACCTTTGTTGCCTTCGATCAACGCGACGTCGGCCGCGTGCGCGTGCTGCGCATACGCAGCAGCGATTTCGTCGCGAGCCATGGTGTAAAAGTCAAGGTTGTAGCACGCGCGCCCTGCGGCCTGCCCTAACCACATTGGATCAATGTAGTCCGGGCCTTTTTTAAAGGGTTGCACGCGCAGGCCGCGCTGCGCGAAGGCAGCACACAGGCCGATGGCAACGGTGGTTTTTCCGGAAGACTTATGGGCGGCTGAGATGAACAAGGACGGTATGAGATTTCTTGGCTGGGCTGCGCGTCCGTACTGCCCAGCGCTCGCGATTACGCGGCGTCTTTCGCGGCGGCATGATGTGGATCAACATCCGCATCGGCCAGCGACAATGGCAAGAAGCGCAACACCTTGATGGCGACAGTGACCAAGGTCAGTGCCAACGCTGTGCCGCCTAAACCCAGCGCGATTTCGTACAGTGTCGGCGTATATGCGGCGATGCCGCTATCCGCGAAACTGCTTTGCACTTCAAAACCCGGGAACAATTCCATTGGATACGCTTGGCCACCGATGATCAGCACATACATTTGCGCTAAGCCACCGAGGACGACCAACACGGATGCCGCCGTAATGCCGCTGCGTGATGCGCCGGTGGCCGGATGGAATAACAACGCGAGCGGCAACAACGTGCCCAAAACAATTTGCCCGCCCCAGAACAGCACGGTGTACACACCGCCGTCGAGCAGGATGAATTGCTCCACGCCGTGATGCTGGGTGACGTACAGCTTGGTTAAATGAAAGGTCAACACCATCAGCAACACAGCGGCAACGAAAACGCCGAGCAGGTTTTTCAAGCGCCGCAAGGTGGCATCACCCAGCGCGCGGCCGGTGCCGTGGTAGGCACTCAACAACACCAGCAAATAAATCGCGGTGCCGAACGCGAGCGACATGATGATGAACATCGGCGCGAGTAGCGCGCTGTCATACATCTCGCGTGCAACCAGAAAACCGAAAATGGAGCCGGTACCTGTGGTCAAGATCAGGCGCCATACAAATGCCACCAGACCGGCGCGTTTGCTATACGGGTTCATGCGGCGCTCCATCATCAACCACAAATACACGGCGGTGACGGCGAGGAAGCCGGTGTACAGAAAAATGTTCCAGGCGAAAATCGATTTGAAGTTGTAGTTGAGCATCGCGACAATGAGGCGATCCGGGCGGCCTAAATCCAACACCAGAATGATCAGCCCGCCGAGCAACAGGCTCATTGCCAGCAACGCCGACAGCGGTGCGAGCGGCTTGTAGGGCGTTTTGCTGAATACCGACGAGACCGACGCGACGTTCAAAGCACCCGATGCGGCGACGATCAGGAACACCGCGAACACGTGCGGCATGCCCCACACGATCTGGTTGCTCATGCCGGTGACGTGGTGGCCTTCGTGCTCCATGTACATGGCCGCGCCCAACCCCAGCAAAATGAAAAGCCCGAGCACCGCGAGCAACGCGTAGTAGCCGGGACTGGTGCCTTCAATTTCGCGATAGGTGATGTTCATAGTTTTAAACCAAAGTGGGTGCCGTATATTTTCTCCCCTCCTCATTTTCGAGGAGGGGTAGATGCGAAGCAGACGGGGTAGTTGCACAGTTAACGCAGCCTTCACGCCAACCGGCCACCCCACCCCTACGGGGCACCCCTCCTCGAAAATGAGGAGGGAGGGGTGGAATATTTATATCCCTTGATACCGCACGCCCAGATTCAAATTCAAATTGCCGCGAACCTGTGTACTGGGCTCAGTAGCCAGATGTTTGGCAATTTCACTGTTCGGGTCGTTCATGTCACCAAACAGAATCGCATTATGGCCCGCTTTTGTGCATGCATCTTGACAGGCCGTGGTGGTTTCGCCGCGATCCACGCGATGCACACACAAGGTGCAGCTTTCGACCGTGCCTTTACCGCGCGGCGCCCAGGATTTTTGATCGCTGTGCGCTTCATGGATAAATGAGCGCGCTTTATAGGGGCAAGCCATCATGCAATAACGGCAGCCGATGCACAGGTGCTTGTCGACCAGCACAATGCCATCGATGCGACGGAATGATGCACCGGTCGGACAAACGTCAACACACGGCGCCGTGGTGCAATGCTGACACAGCATCGGCAACACCGTAGTGCGATTGGTGGTTTTATCTTTGAGTGTGACTTTGCGTATCCACTGCGCGTCGATCTCGGAGCGGCCGCTGGATTTAAGTCCGTTCTCTTCGTCGCAGGCTTTGACGCAGTCGTCGCATCCTTCAACGCATTTGCCGGCGTTGACTAACATGCCCCAGCGCACCTTGCCGGTGACGGCTTCTTCCGGCGCACGTGCGCTAGCAACACGCTGAACCAAGGCACCGCCCAGCGCGACGCTTGCCGTCAAAGCGCCAATGCTTGTTAAAAAGTGGCGTCGATACACATTGATCGGAGCTTCTGTTTCGCTCATGGCGAGGATCCTGAAACTTTCAGCACGTCCGGCTTGGATTGATGACATTCGAAACAGTCGATGCTCACAGCTGCGTAAGCATGACAGCTGTTACAAAAGTGACGCTTGTCGTCAATTCCCACTGGCATATTATTTTCGTCATGCACCGCATGGCAACTTAAACATTCTTTGAGGCTGTGCTTCTTAGTGCGTATCCCGTCGTGCACAGTCTCATCGCGCTGATGCAATAAAAACTCCATGTGATTTTTGCGCATCACATTGGTGTCTTCGACGCAGCGTTCGCCTTTACCTTTAGGGATTTTGGGTTTGGGAATGTCGGCGAATGCTGGTGCCATAAGTACAGACACTGCAATAAATAAAACGCAAGGAATCACCCCCCTCCCCCGGTAAGGGGAAGGAGAAATAGCTTTAACGTTTGAAGGACGATTCAGCATTACTGATCATGAGATTCCGAATTACTCACCCAAGCCCATCTTGATATAACCCGTCGGGCACACATCGGCGCAAATATGGCAGCCGATGCAGCGCGAGTAATCGGTATAGACGTAACGGCCCATGGTCGATTCTTTCTTGGCCGTGCGCTTTACCGCTTCTTGCGGACAATAGATGACGCAGTTGTCACACTCGAAGCACATGCCGCAACTCATGCAACGTTTGGCTTCAGCGACGGTCTCGGCTTCGCTCAAGGCATGCAGGCGCTCTTCGAAATGACCTAACACTTCCTTGGCATCTGGTACGGTTTCACCGCGCTTGTTGCGTTGCACAAAACCAAAGTGGCCGAGGAATAAATCCTTGGCTGGGATGATTGAATGTGCCGAACGATCTTCGTAGTTATGCACCGCAAACGCTTGATGATCGGTCCCGCGCAAACCGCGATCCGTCTCGCGTAAATCTTCCGCTTTGTCGGATTCGAATGGCTTAGGTTCCAGGCCTTGCTCGTGCAGCTTCTGCAGCAAGTCGAAGTGATGCACGTCGACTTTCGGGCGCTTCACGAGTTCCGCATGCTTCAGATAATGATCAATGCTTTCGACCGCGACCGAAGCTTGACCAATCACCGTGGTCAGCAAGTGCGGGCGCACAATATCGCCGGCGACAAACACACCCGGTTTGTTCGGCACCTGATAAAACTTGTCGGCCGTCATCAGGCCTTTGCCGTTGTTATATTCTTCCAAACCACGGAAATCACCACCTTGACCGATCGCGGACACGATCAAATCGCACTCGATATCCTGCTCGGTGCCAGGTATTGGTGTGATAGTGGTGCCTTCGTATTTCAACTCGACCACACGCAGTGCTTTGGCACGGCCGGTAGCCGGGTCTTTGATGACTTCGACCGGTTGCAGGCTACCGCGAATCTGCACACCTTCATGCAAAGCATCGTCGACTTCACGCTTCGCGGCATTCATTTTACCGAGTGGTTGGCGCGACATCAGCAACACTTCAGCGCCTTCGCGGCGTGCAATGTCGACTACATCGTGCGCGGTGAAGCCCAACACGATATTTTCGGGACGATCTTTCTCGGCAATGTTGGTGATCTGCCCCAGGCGGCGCGCGACCGATGCGACGTCGATGGAGGTATCACCGCCGCCCACCACGATCACCCGACCGGACACGGCTTTCAAACGTCCGTGGTTGAATGCAGACAGGAAGGCCACACCGGAAATGCAGTTGGTGGCATCCGAACCGGGGACCGGCAGATTGCGCCCCGACTGTGCGCCGATGGCGAATAACACGGCATCGAATTCTTTCTGAATATCGGCCAGCGCCACATCGGTGCCGACGCGCGTGTTCATGCGCAGCTCGACGCCCATGTCGACAATGCGTTGAATCTCGCCGCCCAATACATCGCGCGGGGTGCGATAGCCGGGAATGCCGTAGCGCATCATGCCGCCCAGATCTTCATGATCGTCGAACACCGTGGCCGCATGCCCGCGCAAACGTAACTGATAGGCTGCCGCCAGACCGCAGGGGCCGCCACCAATGATGGCGACTTTTTTACCGGTCTCAACCGCCGCCTTGAACTGAAGGTTATTTTTCAGTGCGGAATCGCCGATGTATTGCTCCACAGCATTGATGCCGACGCGATCGTCAACTTCGTTGCGATTACAGCCGTCTTCACACGGTGCGGGACACACCCGGCCCATGATGGACGGAAACGGATTCGCCTGCGTCGAGCGGCGAAACGCATATTCCTGCCACGTGGTGCCAGGTGCCGGCTTTTCAATGCCGCGCACGATGTTCAGCCAACCGCGAATATCTTCGCCGGACGGGCAGCTGCCTTGACACGGCGGGGTTTGATGCACATAGGTTGGGCACTTGTGCGTATGATCCGCGTCGAAGATCTGCTCACGGTAACTGTCAAGCTTGTGATCGCCATCTTCATAACGGCGCCAGGAAACGATTTCGTCTTCTTTGACGGTGTCTGTGGGTGTGCCCATTGTCTATCTCCTACCTTATGGTTAATTCGTCAATTCACGTCCGGAGGTGAGTGGATGCCCACCTACACATCGCGCGGCCCCAACACCAACGCATCACCAACCACCTGATGCAAACTGGTAATCATACTCATCGGAAATTTGTAATACGGCAACACTTTGGAAAACTGCGCTTTGCAGATCGCGCAAATGGCCACCATGGTATTCACGCCGTGGTCGTCGACCACGTGCTTCAACGCTTCCATGCGCGGCAGCGCGCCTTTCACGCGCAGCTCAAGCAAGTCATCGGTCAGCAAGCCGCCGCCACCGCCGCAGCAGAAAGTATTTTCGTGGATGGTTTCCGGCGCCATATCGAAAAAATGATTGGCGCTGGCCTGTAACAACGCACGTGGTATCACGAATTGCCCGCCGGGCATGTCGCCCATGCGCGAAGCACGCGCCACGTTGCACGAATCGTGAAACGTGATGCGGCGATGATCGTTGGCAGATTTGTCAAGCTTGATCGCTCCGCGCTGCAACAAATCGTAAGTAAACTCACAGATATGCGACGGTTGCTTGTATTTCGGGTCGAGAAAATCGAATGGGCCGATCAACGTGTTCCAGAAACTGTAGGCAACGCGCCAGGCGTGCCCGCACTCGCCGACCACGATACGTTTAACGCCTAACTCCAATGCCGCTTCGCGGATGCGCATGGCGACTTTTTTCAAGTTCGACTGACTGCCGATGAACATGGAGAAGTTCGCCGCTTCCGAGGCATGCGAGCTGAGCGTCCACGAGATCCCGGCTTGATGGAATACTTTGGCGTAGCCGATCAAACCATCGATATGCGGTTCGGCAAAGAAATCGGCAGATGGCGTGATCAACAACACCTCGGCGCCTTTCACGTCCAACGGAAAGCGCACATCAATACCGACGGCATCTTTGACGTCTTCTTCTAAACCTTCCAACGTATTGCGTAATGCCGGCTCCGGCAGGCCCAGATTATTGCCCACCTTGAACACCTTGCCG
>JACQEQ010000318.1 GCA_016200445.1 Gammaproteobacteria bacterium
CTTATTGCTGCTGCCGTGTCTGGTAACGCCGGTGATAGATGAAGCGGTCGATGAATTGATTGCGTATTTTAGAAACAATACCTGCGCCCTTCCGTTCAGTGAGCAGGATGCGCAGACCATGCGTAGCAATTTATTTGCACCCGTGCGCCCGTTGGCTGATGCGTTTGAAACCAACATCGTTACGTTGCCGGTCACGCGCTCGACTCCATTACCACGCCAACCCAGCAGCGAACACGACACCACCACTGAATCGACTGTGCGATATTTGCTGCAACATGAACTGCTCGACACCGTCTCGGAATATATGAGCGTTGCCGACTTGCCTGCCACCACGGCCGTCGAGCACGCACAAGCGCTGCGCTTGTGCGCCGACCGTATTCAACTGTTGGGGATCTCGGCCGCAGGTTCAGAGCTGATCGGACTCATGGACTGTTGCTTATTATGCCATGACGCCTTGATCAAACGCCTCGACGCGCACAGCCAGCTCAGCGACGCGGGACGAGAACAATTTAAAGTTTGGGCAAGTTTGGTGGCGCGTTATCTGGATTCGCCCAACAGTGCCGAGGTGGTGGATGCGCTCCTCGCCTTTTATCAACGTGGGCATTTTATTCCGCCGATGTTGCAGTGCGAATACGACAGTTTGCGCTATTTTTTGTTGGTCGACACGCTGATGCATAGCGCAGCGCGCATTGAAATTAAAGCCGTTCCAGAGCGTACCTCTTCAGCGCAGATCGTAACGATGCCATTTGTGTTGCGCAGCCCGGCTGTCGTAACGCTCGCAGAAACGGAGCGCGTACAACCAGGGTCGCCGGCGCAACCCGAAACAACTCCGCAGGAATTGTCGCAGCTTGGCGCAAGTGGTGAAGGAGAAATCCAAGCAGCTGTTCCATCGATTGGTGCTGAACATGACATGGAGCTGTTACTGGTTCCGGCCCAGGTGATCTACGCGCTGTTGGGTTTGCTGAGTCAGTCCATCGCCATTACGAGCGAAGTACAAGAACGCTTGCGCATCGTCATTAGCCAGCCCGAAAACACTGCTGAATACTCCGCGTCGTTGCGGCAATTACTCGATGCGTTGGAGCAGATGAAGACAACCGGGATTACTTCACCACCGGTCGCCCCTAGCAGTTGCGAATCCGATCGCGCGAGTGACGACATTCCCGCAGCGGAACCCCAGCCGCTTGAAATTCGCAATGTACTGCAAAATGTTGCGCCAGATCGCACGGACAACACCGATGCACGCGTAACTCCCGAAAATGTCAATGTCAGCGACAGCGACGCGATGCTGCATGCAGACAAGGTGCCGGTGAGTACTATCGTCGCGCGACTGCAACGCAGCGTGCGACAAACCTGCCGGGTCACTGGAAAACAAGTGAATTTGACGATCAACGGTGCTGAAACCTTGCTAGATCGTGCGCTGCTTGACGCATTAATCGATCCCTTAATGCATCTGCTTCGTAACGCAATCGAGCATGGCATCGAGCCGCTTGAGCGGCGGCGCGCCGCCGGTAAAGCAGATCCCGGCACCATCGACTTACGCTTTAGTCTCAATGGCGACTTCCTGGTGCTGCATTGCGCTGACGATGGCGAAGGGCTGGATTATGCTCGCATACAACAGATTGCCGCCCAAAAGGGTTTGATTGAGGCTGGCCAGCAACTTAGCGAATTGGAGTTAAATCGCGTCGTCCTGCTTGCCGGAATCACCACCCGTAGCGAAGACGCTCTAACCTCCGGTCACGGCATTGGACTTGCTGCGGTGGCTTCGCGTGTGACGCATATGAAAGGCACGTTGCACATCGCGTCGCATCCACGACGCGGATGTGCGATCGAATTGCGTATCCCGATGTCTTTGGTATCAATGCATGCGCTGCTCGTACAGTCGAACGCGCAGGTGTTGGCAATTTCTAATCGTTGCATCGAGCAGGTGCTTCCAATGGGTGCGGGTCAGTTGCAGACGCAGGGTGATCGCCTGCAGTATTGCGTCGCTACTGCGATTTACGATGCATACGAAATCGAACGGCTGCTGTATTTACCGATTGATCGCAGTTGGATCGCACGTGCGGACCGTCCCGCGTTGCTGGTGCGCGACAATACTGGCCAAGTCCGCGCGGTGTTTGTGGAGCGCGTACTGCTGAGCCAGGAGCTGGTAGTGAAACAACTCGGCGCGTATTTACCCAAAATATTAGGAATTGACGGCGCGACCATTCTTGCGAATGGCGACGTTGCAGCGGTAATCGACTTACCTGGGTTGTTGCAGGTTGCTCAACCCGATCAGCTTGCGCCGGATACCGTTGCGCTCGAATTGCACCACGAGGCGTCGAACGCCCCGTTAGCGTTGGTGGCCGAGGCGGCGTCGAGCACGCGCCGTATGCTTGCCGGATTAGTCAAAGATCTGGGCTTCGATGTCATCACGGCAATCGACGGTGCCGAAGCCTTGGAAGCAATAAAAATCAAGACTCCAGACCTGGTGTTGACCAATATCGAAATGCCGCAGATGAATGGCCTGGCGCTGGTCGAACAATTGCGCTCGCAGCCGCACACAGAGAATGTGCCGATCATCATGCTTAGCGCGCGGTCGTCGCCGAAATACCGGGAGCTTGCGTTACGCGCGGGAGTAAATGCGTATTTGACAAATCCGTTCGTCGACGGCCAGCTGGCGGAACAGATCCGCCTGTTGACGAACTTGGCGCATCAATCATGAAAAGGGGAGTGATCCGTATGGCTGTGCATCTGCGCGGTGCGCTGTATGTTGCGTTATTGACATTATTATCGGGCCAGGTATCCGCCGGGGAAATCTACACCTTCGGCATCGTACCGCAGGACTCGGCCGGCCTTGCCGCCAAGGAGTGGACGCCAATACTGAAGTATCTGGAAGAACGCACCGGCAAACAATTTCAATTTGCCACCACCCGCAGCATACCGTTGTTCTCGCAACGGGTGGCCGAGTCGAAATACGATTTCGTCTACATGAACCCGAACGACTACATTAAATATCAAGACAAGGATCGCTATCGTGCCATTGCGCGTGCGCGCAATTTCAAACTCAAAGGCATCATCGTGGTACGCAAGGACAGCCCCTTGGAAAAGCTCGACGAATTAAACAACAAAGATTTAGCCGTGCCGGCCAATGCGTTTGCGTCCGACACGCTGGCCCGCGCAGCGTTACACGGCAGCGGCCTGGCCGTAACGATCTCGCCCCTGGCGACCAGCGACGCGGTATATCGCGCCGTGGCACTGGGCCATGCCACCGCCGGTGGCGGCATGCTGCGAACCTTTAACAATG
Organism: Gammaproteobacteria bacterium; assembly: GCA_016200445.1. Lineage (GTDB taxonomy): Bacteria > Pseudomonadota > Gammaproteobacteria > SG8-11 > SG8-11 > UBA6921. Next base: position 3,284 of record JACQEQ010000318.1, read on the forward strand.
CAGCGCCGGAATATCGCGAACAGTTGCGCGTATTGTGGACCTCCGAAGGTTACACAGCACAAGCATTCGCCGCCCATTCACGCGTGCCTAACGACGTCGTTCAAGCGGTACAAGAAGCGTTGATCGATCTGAGCGATGACCCACTGGCTAGAAAATACTTGAAGACCATCGCGCCGGAAGGGCTGGACTATGGCCGCGATGAAGATTGGGACGACGTACGCAAGCTTGACTTATAAATAACGCCTAGCGGCCATTTAAGCAATTTAGTCCGTCGCAGATAATGTAGAGATGTGCTACGCATTTCCAATGCGGGTACGATTGTGCCGCAGCGCACTACCGGCTCAAACGGTCGTTCCGCACTTCAATAACACAATGACAGAACCGTATTGGTAGCGGTCCTTCGCACATAGGCAGTGAATGTCTACTTCTCGCTGCGCCGTTAACGTTTCTACTGGCTACCTTATCGCGCCTCCTTCAGCTCTTAATCAATCAGCTCTTAATCAATATCTGAGTCTTACCGCGCCGGTTCATTCGTATGCGTATTTTTTATTAAACGGGGGTCGGCGCTGGCAGCCCGGACAATAAACCGTCGAGCGCTGCCCTGGCGGAATTGTTTGATGGATGTACCACAACCGGGCAAGGCGCGCCGTCCTTGAGCTTCGGTTTGAACCTGTAATCGGTGGGATATCACTCCCACCGATCACGGGTCGTTCTTCAGTGGCATGGCTGCTTGAAATTACGTTTCAGCAACCAGTAATTCACCGGCCAGGCGGCGATAAACCCTGCAGGAAGCGCCGCGAGGTATCCGCCCCAGAACACCGGTGCGAATACCGACGTCGCTTGCACGCCGCCCACATGGTAATCGGTGAAATTCATCACCAGTTCCATGGCCGCAATTGAAATGGTCTCGCCCAGCCAGATCGCCTTGAAGGCGTGGCCCCAGGTCATGCCCTGTTTCACCAGCGGCAGCAGACCTAGTGTATAGCCGCTAATGAAGCCCAAGACGGTTGCAAGGAGCATGGTTGACCAGGGGTCGAGGCCCGACGTGACGCCGATGGCGAGCCCGGCGAATTCGCCGATGGCGCATCCTGTCAAGCAGTGCAGCGTCGCAGATGTTGCCAGTCGCGGCAGACTGCCCGAGGCGTGGTTCGCGTGATGTGCATGTGGCTCCGGCGCCGAGTGCGCGGTAGTGCGCTGCGCATCGTGACCGTGTTCGGAGTGGCCGGTGCCCGCCAAAGGGAGTTCGGGAACAGTGGTATGGCAGGCGGGTCCATGTTGATGTGCGCTGTGTTGCATAACTTTCTCCTTCGCAGATTGTTGTTAAGGTTAGGGTTGTGACTTTCGTCGCGTCGTTTTTAGAGACGCGGCAGTTGCCGGTACGTTCGGTGTGCGATGCCCCGTGTTGTCGAGGTTGTCGAGCATGGCTTCGATGATCGGGCAACCCGCCAGCGGCCCCGCGCCGTCACAATGTGCAACGAGGTGGGACAGCGTCTGATGGATGCGCGTTAGTTCAGCGATTTTCTGCTCGATTTCCACGAGTCTTTTTTCGCCGATTGAGCGCACGGATTTTCGATTGCCGCGTCCATCATTCAGAAGCAAGAGCTCCTGGATTTCCAGCAACGAGAAGCCCAGTAACTTCGCACGCCTGATAAATTTCAGGCGAGCGATCACTGGCTCGTCGTACAAACGATAACGCGAGGCGGTTCGCCGCGACTTCGGCAGCAGACCCTCCCGCTCATAGAATCGCAGCGTGTCGATACTCAGTCCCGCCAATGTTGCCGCCTTTCCGATTGTGTACACGTTCAACTCCTTTCTCGAAA
>JACQEQ010000326.1 GCA_016200445.1 Gammaproteobacteria bacterium
CCGACGTAGCACAGGCGGCGTTCTTCTTCGAGGCGCCCGGGCTCTTCATTTGAGCGCTGGTGCGGAAACAGGCCTTCTTCCATGCCGGCCAAAAACACCAGCGGGAACTCCAATCCTTTGGCCGAGTGCAGCGTCATCAGTTGCACGCAATCGTCCCAGGCGTTGCCTTGTGCTTCGCCGGCTTCGAGCGCGGCGTGCGACAGAAATGCCGACATCGCGTCCATTTCTTCTTCATCGCCTAACTGAAAGTGGCGCGCGGCGGTGATTAATTCTTCGAGGTTTTCGACGCGCGATTCGGCCTTCTCGCCTTTTTCGTTGCGGTAGTGTTCGAGCAGGCCGCTGTGTTGCAGCATGTGTTCGATGGTTTCGTGCAGATGCAGATTCGCGGTGTGTTGCTTGAGCTGCTCGATGCGCTCCATGAAACCGCGCAGCGCATTGCCCGCGCGTGCTGTAAGTTGTTTATCGCCGATCATGCGCTGCGCGGCGTCCCACAGCGTGACATTATATTCGCGTGCCATGTCGCGCACTTGTTGCACGGTGCGGTCGCCGATGCCGCGCGGCGGAGTGTTCACGCTGCGCTCAAACGCGGGGTCGTCGTTGCGATTGGCCATCAGGCGCAAATAGGCCAGTGCGTCCTTGATTTCCTGGCGTTCGAAGAAGCGCAGTCCACCGTACACGCGGTAGGGCACGGCGGCTTGGATCAAGGCTTCTTCAAACACGCGCGATTGAGCGTTGGAGCGATACAGAATCGCGGTCTCGGCACGGCGCCCGCCTTGTTCCACATGTTGCTGAATGCGGTGCACCACGAAGCGCGCTTCGTCGAGCTCATTGAACGCGGAGTAAATGCAGATCGGGTCGCCCTTGGCGTCGTCGGTCCACAGGTTTTTTCCAAGGCGCCCTTCATTGACAGATATCAGTGCGTTGGCAGCGGCGAGAATATTGCCGGTGGAACGATAGTTTTGTTCCAGCCGGATCAGCGTGGTGCCTTTAAGATCGTTCTGGAATTTCTGGATATTTTCGATGCGCGCGCCGCGCCAGCCGTAGATTGACTGGTCATCGTCGCCGACCGCGAACAGGCGCCCAGTCTCGCCGACCAACATGCGAATCCACGCGTATTGCAGCGCGTTGGTATCTTGAAACTCATCGACCAGCACGTGCCGAAAACGTTCGCGATAATGCGCCAGCACGTCGGGGCGCTTGAGCCACAGCTCGTGCGCGCGCAACAACAGTTCGGCGAAATCCACCAGACCGGCGCGCTGGCAGGCGTCTTCATACGCCTGATAAATGCGGATCAGATTCTTCTGGTGCGGGTCGCCGTGGTGCTCCAGATGTTGCGGGCGCAGGCCTTCGTCTTTGCGACCATTGATAAACCACATCGCCTGCTTGGGCACCCACTGCGCTTCGTCTAGACCCAGCTCCCGGATTACGCGCCGCACCGCGCGGAGTTGATCTTCGCTGTCGAGAATCTGAAAATTTTCCACCAGATTGGCTTCGCGCCAGTGAATGCGCAGCAGCCGGTGTGTGAGCCCGTGGAAGGTGCCGACCCACAACGCGCGCGCTGGAACGTTGAGCAAAGCTTCAATGCGCCCGCGCATTTCATGCGCCGCTTTATTGGTGAACGTCACGGCGAGAATGCCGTACGGCGACGCGCCATGCGCTTCAATCAGCCACGCCACGCGATGCGTGAGCACACGCGTCTTGCCACTGCCCGCACCGGCCAATACCAGAACGTGGCCATCCGGCGCGCACACTGCGCTGCGTTGCGCGTCATTGAGATTTTCGAGAATGCGAGTGACGTCCATAGGCGAGGAGTGTAGCAAATATGTTTGCGGCGCAAGGTTGGATTACGCTACAACAGATACGCGTGACCCACGTTCCAAAGAATGGTAAATAGCTGCCGAAGAGTAAATTTGGGAACGTCCCTAATGCATTCCTGCGCATCGAAAGGAGCGAGCGATTTATGAAAAAGAAGCTTAAAGCTATTCCCCAGTTCGCTTCTGGAAAAGAAGAAAAAAAGTTTTGGGTAACTCACGACTCGACCGAATATCTGGATTGGTCTGCGGCAAAACGTGTGCGTTTTCCCAAGCTCAAACCGTCGACTGAAACCATTTCATTACGCCTGCTGCAGGCGTTATTAGAGCGCATAAAAATTGAGGCTAACAAGCGCGATGTGCCGTACCAGTCGCTCATTAAAGTGTGGCTGTCGGAAAAGGTTTCTTGAGCGGCTCGCACGCACGCGAGGCTTTTTGTAGAATCGCCACTTATCCCGTTGGATCGGAGATCCGCCATGACCACCCTGAAAATTTTCAACGACACCGCTGGTAGAAAGCCTGTAGCGACTTACACTGACATCGACGCCATCGCGACACAACTGCATGGCGTGGGCGTGCGCATCGAGCGTTGGAAAGCCAACAAATCGCTGACCAACGATATGTCGAACGATGACATCATCGCCGCGTATCGCGAGTCGGTGGATCGCTTGATGAGCGAGTACGGATTCAAATCCGCCGATGTAGTTGCGCTCAAGCCGGATCATCCGCAGAAGGCTGAGTTCCGCAAAAAATTTCTCGATGAACACCAGCACAGCGATTTTGAAGTGCGCTTTTTTGTCGACGGGAAAGGGTTGTTTTACCTGCACCCGAACGACCAAGTGTATTGCTTGATGTGCGAGAAGGGCGACCTGATCAGCGTGCCCGCGAACATGAAGCACTGGTTCGACATGGGCGAGAATCCTAACTTTAAATGCATCCGCCTGTTCACCACGCCGGAAGGTTGGGTCGCGCAGTTCACCGGCAACCCGATTGCAAAATCGTTTCCGAGCTTCGATCAGTTTTGATCCGTAGGGGCGCCATTCATGGCGCCCTCTCTGCGGTCTCCGGGCGCGATGAATCGCGCCCCTACGGAAATCATCCATGATTAAAGCCATTCTCACTGATATCGAAGGCACCACGTCGTCGTTGTCGTTCGTGAAAGACATCTTGTTCCCATATGCGCGGGCACACTTGGCCGATTACGTGGCGTCGCAGCGTGACACTTCGGAAGTGCGCGGCTGCCTCAACGAGGTGCGCGCGATTGCGGGCGCAGCGCTCAGCGACGCGCAAGTGATCGAGCAACTGCTGCGTTGGATCGACGAAGACCGCAAGATCACGCCGCTGAAAGCGTTGCAAGGTTTGATTTGGGAGGCGGGTTATCAAAGCGGCGCGTTCCAAGGCCATGTATATGAAGACGCTGCCGGCCGATTGCGCGTCTGGAAACAGCGCGGCTTGCGGCTGTTCGTGTATTCGTCCGGTTCGGTGTATGCGCGAAATTGATTTTTGGCCACACCGCGTTTGGTGACCTGACACCGCTATTTGAAGGTTATTTCGACACCACTGTCGGCGGCAAACGCGAAGTGGATTCCTACCGAAAAATCGCAGCGCAGATTAAGGCGCCGCCACAAGACATTTTATTTCTTTCCGACATTAAAGAAGAACTCGACGCCGCAGTGACAGCCGGAATGCAAACCGTCTGGCTGGTGCGCGATGGCGCCCTCGATACCTCTGCCCCGCATCGCCAAGTTAGGGATTTCAACGCGATCGAGGTATGACAGTCACGCGAAAAAAATCTGCGCCTGAAGTGTTTTGATTATTCCCAGCCCGGCGCGTATTTCATCACGGTGTGTGTGCAGGATCGCGTGTGTCTCTTTGAAGAGATAGCGGATGGCGCAATGCGATTCAATGAGATGTGACAAACTGTTTTGCAGACTTGGCAAGGATTACCCGGGCGATTTCCAGCAATTGAATTGGATGAGTTTGTAGTTATGCCGAACCATATCCATGGCATTTTAAGGATTGCGCCGCAATGTACGTCTAATGTAGGGGCGCTGCTTGCTGCG
>JACQEQ010000020.1 GCA_016200445.1 Gammaproteobacteria bacterium
CGCCAAGACCGTGGCGTAGTCGCGCGCATCGGCAATTACGGTCACGGCCGCGTGATTTTTGGCAGCGGCGCGCAGCAGGGTTGGGCCGCCGATGTCGATGTTCTCAATCGCGGTGGGTAAGTCGCAGTTCGGATTGGCCACGGTTTTTTCGAATGGGTAAAGATTCACTACCACTAAATCAATGAAACCGATGCCATGCTCGCGCATCACCGCGTCATCGACGCCGCGCCGCGCCAGTAAGCCGCCATGAATTTTCGGGTGCAGGGTCTTGACACGTCCATCCATCATCTCCGGAAAGCCGGTGTAAGCCGAAACTTCCGTGACCGGAATTTTATTGTCGCTCAGCAGTTTTGCGGTGCCACCGGTGGACAACATCTCCACGCCCAAATCGTGGAGCGCGCGTGCAAACTCGACGATGCCGGTTTTGTCGGAAACGCTCAGCAAGGCGCGTCGAATCGGTGCCGTCATGCGTGTGGTCTCTAATATTTAATTCGTAGGCTGGGTCGATAAACCCAGCGATGGTTCCCGCGATGCTGGGTTTTCAACCCAGCCTACCCAATTAGTCCAGGCCGTATTTACGTAATTTTTTACGCAACGTGCCGCGATTGAGGCCGAGGACCTCTGCCGCCTTGCTCTGGTTCCCGCGAGTGTGATGCAGTACGGTTTCAAGCAGCGGCCGCTCGACTTCGTCCATAACCAGGTCGAATAAATTACCCGGCGGGTGTCCGTCGAGATCCGAAAAATAACTGGTGAGCAAGGTGTTAATGCAGGCATGCAACGGATGATTCGCGTGTGTGGTGTGCGTGCTAAGGTTGCTGAGCTTGGCAATTTTCTTGGGCGAAGCACTGCTCATGCGGCCAGTTCCTGGTTGTGTGTTAGCTGGTCAAAAAATTCGCGAGTGAACGCGAGTTGTTGTTCGGGAGTTTCAATATGATTGATGAGCTGGCGGAATGCGGCGCCCTGCGGGTGTCCCTTGCTATACCAGGCGATATGCTTGCGTGCGACACGTACGCCGCTGTAGTCGCCGTACAGCGCATACAGATTATGTAAATGGCCAAGCAAAACATCGCGTACTACTTGCGGTCCAGGTTCTGCGAGTGCTTCGCCGGTGGCCAAGTAATGCGCGATTTCGCGAAAAATCCATGGCCGCCCCTGCGCAGCGCGGCCGATCATTACCGCGTCGGCACCGGTATAGTCCAGCACCAGTTTTGCCTGCGCCGGGGTGCGGATATCGCCGTTGGCAATCACCGGGATTGAAACCGTGCGTTTAATTTCTGCAATGGTGTCGTACTCAACAGTACCCTCGGCGAATCCGCAAGCGCGAGTGCGGCCGTGCACGGCCAACGCTTGAATACCGCAGTCTTGCGCGACACGGGCAATGCGCGCGCCGTTGCGGTGCTCTGCGTCCCAGCCGGTGCGGATTTTCAGGGTCACCGGTACGTCGACAGCATTAACCACCGCACTGAGAATTTCTGCGACTAAAACTTCATTTTTCATTAACGCAGAACCTGCCGCGACATTACAAACTTTTTTGGCCGGGCAGCCCATGTTGATGTCGACGATATCCGCACCATGTTCCACGTTATAGCGCGCGGCGTCTGCCATTTGACGTGGGTCCGCCCCGACGATTTGCACCGAGCGGGGCTCGGCTTCGCCGCCGTGGTCGATCCGACGTTGGGTTTTATCGCTGCCCCATAACAGCGAGTTGCAAGAAACCATTTCAGAAACCACCATGCCCGCGCCCATTGCCTTGCATAACTGGCGAAACGGACGATCGGTTACGCCTGCCATCGGAGCAAGAATAACGCGGTTGGCAAGTAGATGAGTCCCGATACGCATGCTTGTTTTTTTGTCAGGAGTAACGAAGAGCGGGTGATGATACTCCGTCATTCGTAACGGATAAAGTCCACTGACACGACTTTTTTTGCATTAAATAGAGGTAAAAAAACCGCTAGCGAAAAATTAGCAGATTGTGATTTTAAGATGATGCTTGATAGAAGAAATTGAACTCGAAATTGACGGCGTCTTTGCCAGGGTCGGCAATTTCCAGCACGATCTGCACGGGGTTGTTCGGCGTCATGCCGCGGCGAATGTTGACGTCGGCATCCAGATATTCAGTGGGTTGAAAACGGCGTTTAGCAATAATTCGTCCATTCATATCCGACAACGTAATCTGCATCAGCGGAAAAGGCTGAGTAAAGCCCGCATTGTTTACAAAAACAGCGTTAATCAACAGCGCGCTTTTGACGCGTGGATGAATCGTGATGTCGCGGTGCGTGAGTTTAATGAGATCGACGTTCTGCTGCATGGGCATATCGCATTGCGCGATCTCACATAATTTTTGCACCCACGGCCGTAGCTCAGGATAGCGCGCCAAATCGTCGCGCATGGAGTAGGTGTACTGAAGGATAAATATGGTGAGTAATACGGCAACGCCGATCCCCCAAAACGAATTTCCAAATAACGCTGGTGGTGCCTCGATGCGCGGACCTGGGTAGAGAACTAAATCGCGTACTGCAGAAAAAGATCCGCCGGGTACGTTTTCGATTTTATCTTCATCGGTCAGGCGGAGAGTATCTGGATCATCGTTCTTGATAACAGGGCCGGCTGTATCGTCGACGCTGAAAACGAGCGTGTCATTTTCTACGTCTTGTTTGATGGCAGCTTTGGGCGCAGGTGCCGCAGGTGGCTTCACCGCAGGGCGCGGTGGAATTATCGGCGCGGCCGGTTTAGGGGGCGGTGGTTTGGGTGCGGCTGGTTTGGGTGGCGGCGCCGCTGCGCGCGTTGTGGGCGGTGGCGGGGCAGGAGCGCGTGCCATTGGCGGTGGTGTAGCTGGTCGTTGCGGTGTTGCTTTATTGCGGTCGGATAAGGCGACCGGTAGCTCTTCCAGCAAATTGCCGAGCGAGTTAAATACTTTGGTGCACTGCCCGCAACGCACTTTTCCGCCGGCTTTCTTCAGTTGCTCGGCAGAAATTTTGAAGTAAGTTTGACAGTGAGGGCAGCGCGTATACATGCAGGACTAATTCGACCTAGTCAAGACAAACATGAGCAATTTACCAGCGAAGTCTAACCCGGATTTGCCATTAGCGCGCGTAGCGAAGGCGATCAAAATGTTCAGCATTTACGTGTGCCGTTCAGCCGTACCCAGCCGTGTTGGGCAACGGCCGGTCGAAGATTAAATGTGTCGAGATACGCTGCGGTCACATCGTCTTCCTGTCCGGTAAGTATTCCTGACAGTACGAGTGTGCCTCCACACTTCACCAAGTCTGCGAAACGTGTCGCGAGTTCGCGCAATGGATTGGCCAAAATATTGGCGATCAGAGTGTCGGCCGCAAGTGCCGGAGCTTGTTCAGGTAGAAACGTTTCAATGCATTCCGCAACCGCATTGCGCTGCGCGTTTTCGCGTGTGGCTAGCAGTGCCTGTGGATCATGATCCACTGCGATAACGCGTTGTGCGCCCAGCCGGGCCGCCGCCACCGCCAAGATACCGGAGCCGCAGCCATAGTCGATCACGGTTTGTTGAATCGGCGGATGGGCATCGAGCCATTCCAGGCACAGAGCGGTGGTGGAGTGGGTGCCGGTGCCAAATGCCAAGCCAGGATCCATGAAAATATTGACCGCGAGCGGGTCAGGGGGCTCACACCAACTCGGGCATATCCAGATGCGCTGCCCGAATTGCATCGGTGCGAAGTGCTCCATCCAGGCGCGTTCCCACGGCTGGTCGGCCAAGGCGTCAATGCGTGACTGCACGATCACCGCCGGTCCGAACTTTTCGTTGATTTGCGTGAGCACAGCGTGGCAGTTCATAGCCGCCTCGAATAATCCGGTTACGCGAGTGTAACGCCACAGGGGCGTGGTGCCGAGCGCAGGTTCGTAGAGCGGTTCGTCGCGTGTGTCGCTTAACGTGACACTGAGAGCGCCTGCTTGCAATAACGCATTTTCAATCGCTGGTGCGGATTGTGCGTGAGTATCTATTTTTATTTCGAGCCACGGCATGCCGATGGATGCCGTCGCGCTACTTAGGCGCTTTATGCAAGGACAGTTTCTTTTCCAGATAATGAATATTCACGCCCCCGGCGAGAAATCCAGCGTCCCGGAAAATATCCTGGTGCAGCGGAATATTGGTGTCGATGCCTTCGATAACGACTTCGCTGAGCACGCTGGCCATGCGCGCGCAGGCAGCCGCGCGGTTTTCTGCATGCACGATCAGCTTGCCGATCATCGAGTCGTAAAACGGCGGTACCACATAGCCGTTGTAGATATGCGAATCCACGCGCACGCCCGGGCCGCCCGGCGCATGAAACTGATGAATCGTGCCCGCGCATGGCACAAACGTGCGCGCATTTTCAGCATTCAGACGGCACTCAATCGAGTGGCCGCGCAGCACGATGTCTTTTTGTTTGAACGTCATCGGCTCGCCCGCAGCGATGCGGATTTGCTCTTTGACAATGTCAACACCGGTAACCATTTCGGTGACTGGATGCTCTACTTGCACGCGCGTGTTCATTTCGATGAAGTAAAAATGGCCATCCTCGTACAGAAATTCAAACGTGCCTGCGCCCAAATAGCCCACGGCCAGACACGCGTCGACGCAGCGTTTGCCGATCGCGTTGCGCATTTCTTCGGTGATGCCGGGCGCCGGGGATTCCTCGACGACTTTTTGGTGGCGGCGTTGCAGGGAACAATCGCGCTCGCCCAGATAAATCGCATTGCCGTGCTGATCGGCCAACACCTGGATTTCAATGTGGCGTGGATTTTCCAGAAACTTTTCCATGTACACCGCAGGATTGCCGAATGCGCCTTGCGCTTCGCTGCGCGTCAGCGAAATCGAGCTTAACAATGCTGCTTCGCTATGCACGACGCGCATACCACGGCCGCCACCGCCGCCGGAGGCTTTGATAATGATCGGGTAGCCGATTTCTTTGGCGATGCGTAAATTTTCCTCGTCAACATCGCCCAACGTTCCATCCGAGCCGGGTACACAGGGCACGCCTGCGGCCTTCATGGTTTTAATCGCCGAAACTTTATCGCCCATGATGCGGATGGTTTCGGCGCGCGGGCCGATGAATACGAAACCGCTTTGTTCGACACGTTCGGCGAAGTCGGCGTTTTCGGACAAGAAACCGTAACCAGGGTGGATGGCTTGTGCGTCAGTGACCTCTGCGGCGCTTACCACAGCCGGAATGTTTAAATAACTTTCCGCCGACGGCGGCGGGCCGATGCACACCGATTCGTCGGCGAGGCGCACGTGTTTGAGATTGCGATCGGCAGTGGAATGAATGGCGACGGTTTTGATGCCCAGTTCGCGGCAGGCGCGCAAAATACGCAGCGCGATTTCTCCGCGATTGGCGATAACGATTTTTTCAAACATGGGCGAAGGCGTCCGGCTGAATGTGTTGTTATTCGAGGACAAACAAAGGTTGGCCGTATTCGACCGGCTGACCGTTTTCCACCAAAATTTTCTTCACGGTACCCGCGCGATCTGCCTCGATCTGATTGAGCAGTTTCATTGCTTCAATGATGCACAGGGTGTCGCCCTGTTTCACGACGCTGCCGACTTCCACAAACGCTTTGGAACCTGGCGACGGCGAGCGGTAATAAGTGCCGACCATTGGGGATTTCACCATGTGGCCGGTTTCTTCGGCCGGAGCCGTTTTGGCTTCGAGCGCTTTGCTCTCGATGGCAGGTGCATATTGCGGCGCAGAAATCGGCATCGAGCTGCTCATCACCACCGGCGCACTTTGGCTGTAACGATTGATACGTACCGATTCTTCGCCTTCGTGGATTTCCAGCTCGGCGATGCCGGACTCTTCGACCAGCTCAATCAATTTTTTTACTTTGCGAATATCCATGACGTGTCGTTCCGAAAGGTCAGTTAGTTTGAAGGATAGGCGAGGCCTTGCAGTGCAGCGGCCAATGCCAGTTCGTAGCCTTGCGCGCCGAGGCCAGAAATAACACCGGCGGCGAGGTCGGAAAAATAGGAGTGCCGGCGAAACTCTTCGCGGCTGAAAATATTGGAAAGATGGACTTCGATAAATGGAATTTGTGCTGCGGCCAAAGCATCCCGCAGCGCGACACTGGTGTGCGTTAACCCAGCTGGGTTGATGATGATGTAGGCAATGCCTTCTTGTTGGGCTTGCTGTACCCGGTTAATCAATTCATGTTCGGCGTTGCTTTGTAAGCACAGCACCCGATGCCCAGCGGCGTGCGCCTGAGCTTCCAGTTTTTGATTGATGTCGGCGAGCGTCGTGTGGCCATAAATCTGCGGCTCGCGCGTACCGAGCAGGTTTAAATTAGGGCCGTGCAATACCAGCAGTGTTGACATACGCGAAGCGCAATGGCAAATTCGGCGCGGACGGCTACAGCAGCGATTTTATCGTCGCCTCAGCCAGCTCGCGCGTAAGTTCGCCACGTTGCACGAGAGCGATGTCGCCTTTGCGGTTAATGATGACCGTGTAGGGCAGGGCGTCAAGGCGGTTACCAAACGAGCGTGAAATCGTCACCGCATTATCGTCGCCAAGCAAAGTAGGGTAAGTGATACCGGCGTTATCGGCGTAGGCGATGACTTGTTCTTTGTTATCGATGGCAATGCCGACAAACTGCACTCCACGTGCGCCATAGAGCTGTTGCAGCTCGATAAACGTGGGCATTTCACGTTTGCACGGCGGGCACCACGTGGCCCAGAAATTTACCACGGTAACTTTCCCGTCCCACTCGGAAATGCTGTGCATTTTTCCGGCAAGATCCGGCAATGAAAAGTCCGGCCGGTGTTTAGACACCATGTCTTGCGCAACGACGTGGCCTTCGGAATGTTCGCTGAGCCACTTGTACAACGCGTTTCCACCCAACACGCCACTGATGAATACCAGTACACCGGCAATCATTTTTAATTGTCGTTTCATATCCCCTCCCCCGAGCGGTATGGACGGTCAAGCCGTCCGATATTTTCTGCTAAGAACTAAATGCACGTTCCACATGACTACGAAATTCTTTTGGTTTAACGAATCCAACTAACCGGTAGGGACGGCGCTCTTGTCCGTCGCTACCGAAGAATAATATAGAGGGCGGCCCAATTAAACTAAACCGTTTCAGTAAGGCTTTGTCTGCGTCGTCGTTGGCCGTGACGTCCGCTTGCAGCAACACGGTGTTCGCCAGCGCCTGTTGCACTTCGGGATTGGAGAACGTGAACTTTTCCATTTCTTTGCATGAGATACACCAGTCAGCGTAGAAATCCACCATCACGGTTTTGTTCTGCGCTTTTGCGGCGGCCACTTCGCGGTCGAGTTCGACGTTCCCCTTGATACGCTTGAAATTCAGATGCGCGGTATCGTTGGCCGCAACGGCAACGCCACTCTTGTTGACGGTGGGCGAACTCAACATCTGCAGCGGTTGCAGCGCGTCGTGTGCACCGCTGGCCGAGCCGATTACCAACAATATGCCGTAGGTGAGCATCAGCAAGCCCACGCCTTTCCATAACTTGCGCCAGCCGTTGGCATCGACGCCGTACGGTTCGAGTGCGCCCATGTAAATCGACGCAATGATCAACAACGGCCGGCGCGCGGTAGAATTTTCCCAGCCGAGGTTCCAATGGCCAGCAGCGGCGCGCCCATGCCCATGCTCAGGGCGAACAACGCCGCACCGCCCAGCACCGCATCGCCGGTTTGCCCGATGTAAATCAACGCACCAGCCAACGGTGCGGCGACGCACGGGCCGACAATCAGCGCCGATAAAAATCCCATGACGGCGACGCCCGTGAGCGTGCCGCCTTTTTGTTTATTGCTCAGCTCGGTGAGTTTGCTCTGCAAGAAACTCGGCATTTGTAACTCGTAGAAGCCAAACATCGACAACGATAGCAGCAGAAATACCGCTGCAAACGAGCTTAATACCCACGGGTTTTGAAACATTGCCTGCACGTTGCTGCCGAACAATCCGGCGATGATGCCCGCCCCGGTATAAGCCGCACCCATCGCCAACACGTAAACCAATGACAGCGTGAACGCACGGCGCGTGGTGAGCTCTTCACCTTGGCCAACGATGATGCTCGACAGAATCGGGATCATCGGGAACACGCACGGGGTGAAGGCCAGCAACAAACCGAAACCAAAAAAACTCAACAGAATAAGCAGGGTGCTGCCGCCTGCGAGGGTGGCGGCGATTTGATCTTGTTCCGAGATAATTGGCGCTGGTTCACTGCGAGAGCCGACGGAGCTCGTACCGGCCAGTGCAAC
>JACQEQ010000319.1 GCA_016200445.1 Gammaproteobacteria bacterium
ACGTCTGACTTGGTACAGTGCGCGCCTACGTTTGGTGTGCTTTACGCTTATCCAAAGGCATCAGAAGAGTCAATGCAAGACATTTATTTTAATGTCGGTGCATGGCTTGCTCAGGAAGCAGCAGACGGTTTTGCATCTGCTGAAGCTACGGCCATTTGGAGCGGCAACGGCAGCGCCAAACCTTCCGGCCTGACCAACACGACGCCAACCAGCGCCGACGACGGCGCATCGCCGGAACGTGCAGCAACGGCACTCGAATATGTGGCCACTGGTTCTTCGCCTATCACCAGTAACCCCAACATGGATGACCTGATCGAGCTGCTTTATACAGTCAAAACCCAATACCTCGCCGGTCCCGGTGTTGGCTGGGTCATGAATCGCACCGTCGCGCGCGGTATTCGGTCCTTGAAAGACACAACCAACAACTACATCTGGGAACGATCTACCCAACTTGGGCAACCAGATTCATTGCTTGGCTTTCCTGTGTATTTGACGGACGCCCTTCCAATCGTAGCGGCAAATGCCTTTCCAGTTGCGTTTGGTAACTTCCGGCGCGGCTACGTGTTAGCTGATCATGCGGCAAGTGGTTTGCGTATCACGGTTGACGACAATGTGACAACACCTGGCTACACGAAGTTTTACATTCGTAAACGCGTCGGCGGCAAAGTCTCAAATAACGAGGCGATCAAGCTGTTGAAGTGCTCGGCTAGCTAACTAGGCTATTAGCAGGCCCACATGATCGGCGCGCGGTTGGTTAGAACCTCGCTGCTTGCCATGGTCCCTGAGCCGGTGGGTGCAAACCGCGACCGGCAACTATTCTTGATGGCAGCGTGACATGACAATCGCGAAAATAAACAATCAGCGCGACGTTCAAGCCGCGAAAGCAGCAGAAGCCTTGCGCTACCAAGAGCGCGCCAAGCCAGACTCGCAATGGTTTCGCAACTGGCAATATGCGCTGTACTGGCGCTCACTCAACGCATCGGAGCGCATAACATGACGTACGATAGGACTGCATAGGATGAGCAAGGCAAGGCGAACACGCTATGCAATAGAATGCTGCACGCATGCACGATCACGCCCTAACCAGTCGCACAAGCGGACAGCCCGGGGGAGGGTAAAAAAGATGACGCGTTGTAATGCAGGACCGTATGCTTCCTTATTTTCTTACGTCCACACATCGTTAAATCGAGGTATTTATGCCCACACCACGACTACCCGGCACGGTTTTGGACGCGCGCGGAAGCTTTCGCAAAAATCCGAATCGCACGCGCACCGACGCCGTAGATGATCGCGAAATCGGTAGCCCACCGGCACATTTAGACACCCAACACGCGGCGGCATGGGCTGAAATTGTCGATAATTCAATACCGAGTACGTTGGGACAGTCCGACCGAATTGCTGTTGAGCTTACGGCGCGGCTGCTAGTTAAACTGCGCAGCGGCGTGGCGGTATCTGGCGAAATTGCTTTGCTTGCAAATCTACAAGCGCGTTTCGGTTGCACGCCTGCTGACAGGTCGCGTGTAGTTGCACGACCGCAGCCGACGAAAAATGAATTTGACGATCTTTGATCGCATTACGCTGTAATGGGCCGATACTCGCAGGGGTGCGGACTTTATTATTTTTCGCTACCGTTGTAGCGTTACCTGGGTGCTCGCTAGTCGCCGCCTACTCTTGCGGTTTACTCTTAAGTGAAAAGGGTGTTTCCGTGAAGCCGCAGAAGACCCTAGTGTTTATTGTGGTACTCCTGACTTACACGCAGGCGAATGCCAATTGCCAAGAATTCTTGAATGAGATTAAGCCATATCAGCTTGCTTACTCTAGAGCCACGACAATCTTCCAGCAACAAGCTGCCTTAACCTCAATAGAGATTATTCAGAGGCAATATCTAGGTGATGGATGCAAGTTCAAGCTAGATGCTTACGATGAACAAGTTCGCGCCGAACGGATAAATGCCATAAAAGAGCAGGAGAAAAAGGACGCTGTAAGCGCGGCTGTTGAGAAAAAAAACAGGCTTGAACAGGAAAAGAAAAACGCTGCGAGTGCGGCTGTTGAGAAAAAGAAAAAGCGTGAGCAGGAGGCGAAATTAGAAGTTTACAACACGTGCATAGAAGGCTTGCGTTTCGATAGTCATCGTGCATCAATCTGGAAACTGTAGAGACGTGCAACGACGCCTATAAAAACGCGCAAATATCCGATACCAACTCCGAAATCTGGATGACTATTCGAAAGCGTATTCGCGATAAGAAAGAGAAAGCTGCTGCAAGCGCGAAGAAAACAGAAATCTATAATTCATGCATTGGTCACGAGTCCGTCGAAAAATGTAACGCCGACTATGAAGCCTCGCCTTAAAATGGCGGATTATTGCCGCTGTGCTCGCCGATCACTTCGCCTTCGCTCCATGCTCGCCGATTGATTCGCAACACTTTCACCCGCTCAAGCTGCATTTTGAGCAATTGGTTTTCTGTGCGTAGCAAAATGTTTTCGTGTGCAGTTGCATAAGCACGTAGCGACTCACGCGCAGTGACACCAGCTTCAGCA
>JACQEQ010000320.1 GCA_016200445.1 Gammaproteobacteria bacterium
AAAGACCGCAAAAGAAGTGATGCCCGCCACCGCGCGTGTGCAATTCGACGGCAGCTCGCGCGAATTCAAGGAATCGGGTTCGACGTTGTACGTGTCGTTCCTGCTCGCGCTGGCGTTTATTTATCTGGTGTTGTCGGCACAATTTGAAAGCTTCATCGACCCGCTCATTATCATGCTTACGGTACCGCTCGCGATTTCGGGCGCGTTGTTGTCACTTTATCTGACCAACGGCACGCTCAATGTCTATAGTCAGATCGGCATGGTGATGCTGGTTGGTCTCATCACTAAGAACGGAATCTTGATCGTGGAATTTGCCAATCAACTGCAAACACACGGCAAGAGTAAAGTCGAGGCTGTGATTGAATCCGCCGGGTTGCGCTTGCGTCCCATCGTCATGACGACGCTGACCATGATCTTCGCCGCAATTCCGCTTGCGATGGCGACGGGCGCCGGTGCTGAGAGCCGGTCGCAAATTGGGTGGGTGGTCGTCGGCGGGCTTGCGCTTGGGACGCTGCTTACGCTCTTCGTAATTCCGGCGGCGTATACGCTGATTGCACGACGCCACGCTCCACACGACTGATAGGATAATAACTTCGCATAAAAAAGCCCGCTGATCGCGGGCTTTTTTTAACACGGCACTAATAACGTATTACGCTGACTTGGGCACACCTAACTTCGCGAGAATGCTACCCATCAAGCACCATTTGGTAATGCCACTTTGAAACAGATTGATGCCGATAAAGGCCGTGAACCATAACCAATTGCTGCTCACAAATAGCGGGCTTGCTTCTACGCCCAGTGCGAGCGACAGCAACACCATGATCCCTGCGATAATGTGAATCCAACGACCTGTTGTCATGCTTAGCCTCCTGAATCCAATTATACGAACTGTACATATTTTAGAGATTGCTAATATAGAGTGCAACCTTTCTTTACTTCGATTTCCCCTCGATAACCAACAATCCATCGAGTCACCGTGACGACGAGACCCTCACGCGCGCTTGCGCGCATATTGTCAAAACATGGCGTAGCGTCACGCACCACCGCCGCTTTATGGATTCAAGCCGGGCGCGTGGCCGTGAACGAAACCGTGATTATCGATCCGGGATTTATTGTAGTAGACAATGCGCGCATTACCCTCGACGGCCGCGAGTTGATCGCCAGTTCTAAGCTGTATTTTGCGTTAAACAAACCCCGTGGCCTGATCACAACTACCCACGACGAACACAGCCGTGCAACCGTGTACGAATGCCTGCCACCCGAACTGCGCAGCCAAATCGCGCCGGTCGGCCGCCTCGACAAAGCCAGCGAGGGACTGTTGCTGTTCAGCAATGACACCGCCTGGTCGGCACGTCTCCTCGATCCTGCTCGGCATCTTCCGAAGCGCTATCACGTCCAGATCAATCGCCTGCCCGACTCCGAACTATTCCAAACCTTACAGCGCGGCGTGAGCGACGCCGGCGAGCGCTTAGAACTTGCGGCAGTGAGTGAACTACGGCGTGGCGATAAAAATGCGTGGTTGGAAATTACACTCACCTCCGGTAAAAACCGCCACATTCGCCGCATGTTATCCGCATGCAATACCGGTGTGTTGCGTTTGATTCGCATTTCGATTGGCCCGTTGCAATTAGGAACTTTACCCAAAGGTCAGTGCCGGGCGCTTGAGCATGCCGAACTACAACAACTGGCACTCGCGCTCTCAACTTAACGACAACCCGAAATACCGCCCACTTTGAATTATAGAAAAGTGTGATCCAGGCCGTTATTGCTATTGCAAGATTATTATTTATAATTGTATTAGCAATTTGAGGATGTTTTATGAAAACTGCCATTGCAGCGACCGCAGAACAAAAGAGCGTGGTTCTGAGCAAAGCACTCCTGCGTGCTGCCGAGGCGCTG
Source organism: Gammaproteobacteria bacterium (assembly GCA_016200445.1). Classification (GTDB taxonomy): domain Bacteria; phylum Pseudomonadota; class Gammaproteobacteria; order SG8-11; family SG8-11; genus UBA6921. The sequence continues at coordinate 1,900 of JACQEQ010000320.1, forward strand.
GGCTTGCGGCAAGCGAACATCGCAGAAATCGTAGGCAAAAGTGAATCGTTTATTTCGCGCATGCGCTCGGGCGAATGCCATTTCACGCCGGATTCAAAAGAATGGGAACTTGCAGCGTTATTCATTCGCCTCTACCGCGGGCTGGATGCAATTATGGCCGGCGACGAAAAATCCACCCAAGCCTGGATGCGCAACCATAACAAAGACCTAAACGGCACACCGGCGGAACTCATTCGACGCGTGACCGGGCTGGTCGATACGGTCACTTATGTCGACGCCTATCGCGCTCGCCTTTGAGACCCGCAGGAAAAGCGGCGTAGTGTGGCGTGCCGTCGAGCACCAACACACCGTTTCGACAAGAAAAATTGTCGACACCCGCGACGAACAAGAGCTGCTCGAAGAAATTCTCGAAGCCAGTAAACCGCACTACCCCACTGGAACCGAGTCTTTACACTACCTGCTGAAAACACCGTTTCGTCATTACCCGCCCTACCCCTACGGTTCACGGTTTCGCAGGATAAATTCACGTGAAGGCGTGTTTTACGCCTCCGAACACATTCGCACCGCATTGGCCGAATTTTCCTCGTATCGCGTGCGCTTCTTCGAAGCTTCGCCGCAAACACCGCTACCACGCAAAGATCTCCTCACTACCGTGTTCTCGGTGAAGTATGCAACCCGGCATTGCCTGGACTTGACACTTCCACCCTTCGTAAAAAACCGCTCTCGCTGGGTGCATCCTACAGACTACAGCGCGACTCAAGACTTTGCAGATCAGGCACGCGCTGCAAAGGCGGATGTGTTGCGTTACGAATCGGTGCGGGATAGTGCAGGCGGCGTGAATGTGGCACTTTTGAATCCGAAAGCATTTGCACTGAATGCACCAGTCGATCACCACGTATGGATTCTGTACATCGCCGCGACGGAAATTAACTGTATCCGCACAGGATTACTTGGCAACGAAGAGCGCTGGACGTTTGAGCGCTGACACACTGGTACTTTCTTTCATAGTAGGCGACATCGATCGCCTTTGAAAATCAAGCAGCGATAAAATCGGGCGTCGCCTCTTGTAGCCTGATCGTGACATTTAAATCAGCCGCTTGAGTCAACTGACCCGCCTCGTAAGGCTTTGCCGCCTTGGACGGCTGTTTGCAATATCCCGAACATCTCTGTTGGTGAAGAAGTTATCGCAGTTGCTCCAAGGGTTATCGCCGTATCTTTGTGTTGTCTAACACCCTGAGAGCTAGAAAATATGATGAATGGGATCGGCTTATTTCGTCCCCTGATTTCCCTCAGTAGTTCTAACCCCGCAGTGGACTTGTAGGTTCCATTTTCAATACGACCCATATCTGAGATAACAACACCATAAGAAGATTTCTTGTCGAATAACCGAAGGCCTTCAGATGTTGTCAGCGCCAAATCAACGCTAATTCCTTTGTCTGAGAGTTGCTGAACAAAGTAGCTATTATTTTTTGGTTGGTCGTCGACCCAAAGAACCGCGCCAGCGACAGGGGGCGTTCTCACCCGGGTGACATCAAGAACTATGTTTGCTGGTTGCACGCCCCTCTCAATTGCACTTCTGATTTCGATCACCTGAGTCTGAAGATCGGCAATGAAGTTACGCTGCTGTGCGCTTGCCTCTTCCATGGTCAGTTCTTGACCTCCAAGCTTTAATGTAAATTTCCTAGATCTAGCCGATTCGATGAGCGCTGCAACTGCGGGGCGAAACAGAAAAATTAATAGAATGAAGATCACAGGCCATGCAACCGCTGCAAGTCCCTCAAGTAGCTTTGCAATATCTGCCATTGCTGAATCTCCTTTCGCCTAGGGCATCCGCCAGCCACCCGTTGTCTTGGTTAAGATGACCCCAATGGCACGTTCTGAAACTTGCCTCCCGCCCGGCACAGCCACCCAGCACGCTCGCCACGGCAAGGGCGCCGGCGACGACCGCAAGGCGGGGCCGGTTAGTGACTTTAAATTGTAATTTCTCATATCAACCTCCTGTGGAGTGGGAAGGAATATTAACGACAACACTTTAGGGGCGAGGAACATAAACTTCTTGGTCATGGCGCCTCAATGTGTAGCCTCGTTACCTCAGCAAGCTTCCTTATCTACGCTGTGCTGGCCAGACCGGCTTCTCTACCTTCTCCAAAAACGCGATCAGGAATTTCTCGCTTTCTGCGATTGTTTGCCCGGGGTGGTCGACGTCGACATCCAGATAGTCCCCGTGGTCGATGTCGCGCGGCGGACTGCTCTTCGGTACCGGCTCGATCCGTGTGACGATGGTGGGCTCACGCTCGGCGGGCCCTGTACGCCCGAGCGCTCTTCCCCAGCGCTCACCGTAAAATATCGTCTGCGTCAAATCGCCGAGTGGGTATGCGAAGCGCAGAACTAGATCCTCCTCCGAAGCGAGCACCGCAATACGATCAGCGGCGAGTGTAGCATCCTTGTAACAAGTCTTGCCGACGCGCCCGAGACAGTCGTTGTCGATTGCTGGCGCCATCAGGCAGATTCGATCGAGTGCCGGTCCTCTTTGCTGGCGCACCAGCTGCTGTGCGGTGTTCATAGCTACGCGGCTCCCGAGGCTGTGGGCGACAAATGAGATGCGCGCAGTCGCATCGACGTTGGTTATTAGCCACTTGAACAGCGAGTCGGCTGTGTCGTCGGCGTCACGTCCTTCGAACGGATAAGTGAGCGCCTTGGCCCAGCCATCGCCGGGCCACAGAGTTGCGAGCATGACGCCCGTGTAACCGCCGCCAGCCAGCATGTTCATGTAGCGTGTCAATCGCAAGCGGCCTACCTTGTAGTCATTGTTATAGCCGTGCAGCAGCACCAGCACGCGGTTTCCACGTGTTGCCACTGTGATATCAGCCAGATGATCGCCCCACTGTTCATCCGTGTCACCAACCGGCCGCCATAGGCTACCCGACGTCACTGAACCACCGACGTCGCGTTCACGCAGGTTGAGGATGTAGTTTGTCATCGTCTGCGGAACGCCTTGACTGCTTCTTGCAGGGCAGTAGCGAGATCTTTGGCCACTGGAGCCAGCGGCACGGCCGTAATGCCGACCAGGAAGCACTCGTACCACTCCCGTTGCAATTCGAGACCAACGCCGAAGGCGATGGCGAGCGCGACCAAGGTCGCCCATACCTTGGCCTGCGTGACGTACTGATTGTCCGCCAAGAGCAAAGCTGCATCGATGCGTGCGTCTATTGTTGTTTCCAGGCGAGCCAGAGCTGCGCGTTCTTCGTCGCCCATCGCAGGAACGGGAGTCACTGCTCGCATCTCGCCCGTGGCTGGCGGACGCAGCTTGCGCGCGTGTTCGAGCGCGTCGGCAACGAGACGGGTGGTTTCCTCGGCAATACCGAGCCCGAGCGTCGTACGCATGATTTCATCGCGTGTCATCATGCTAAAGCCAATTCGGATACCCTGTCGCAGGGTACGCGGAAGGTCGCCCTTGGCGCGGCCGTTACGATATTGCGTCCTGAGCACAGCCATCACATCGGCGCCGTACGCGACTTTCAGTGCGGGGAACAATGGATCGAGACCCGCCTTGTGCTTAGTCGGCCAAATTCGCCCCCCCGCCGTGCCACTTCGTGGAAATATTCGTTGCGAAAATAAGCGTTCGAAGCCGGACAGGTCGATCCACGAAATAAGTTTTAAACCATCAACGATGCCATAGGAAGCGGCGCCAAGTGCGCCAATCGCCAATGCGATTGTGCCGAGTGACTCTGAGAGATTACTTGGGAGGTTGCTGATAGTGTCGGGCATAGTCTTTCCTTCATCGGTTATTCAGCTAGCTATGTTGCTTACAACTGATACGCTTGGTTATAAAGAATCACGCCATCAATACCGTACACATCGACACTCCATGTGCCGCCGCGTGGCGTCGGTGGATTCGTCTGCTTATGTCCGAAAAAGGCCATCAGATTTCCGGTGGACAAGGCGGTTTCCAGCAAGCTTTGCAAGCGCTGCGACGAGGTCAGTACGGCCACGATCTTGTTTGGCGTGTCGCGCAGCGCAACCAGCGCGTGGCAGCCAACAAAAGAGTGCAATTGATAGCCCTCGACCAAGATCACATGCCCGAACAGTTCCACCGTTTTCGTCGGGGCAGGTTTGGCGATAGCAATTCCGGTTTCCAGTTTTTTCGTGCCCGGCTTTTTCATATTCAGCGCCTCCCTCCTAAAAATGATTGATTGGTCTGACTGGCTTGATGCGGTCAATTACTGGCACGGCTATCTCCTTGCCGTGAAATCGGGCCTCCCTAAAAAACTCGCGTGTTGTTCTCAGGTAAGCCCTTGGTTTGGCTACTGGACACGCTACGATTGATATGATGGCGAGATATCAACACGGCAAAAGATAGATCTAATGAGATAAGGCGGTAAGTGGTATTTATACGAAGTGCCGGGTGTTATTGGGTATTTGAAACGGAAATCGGCACTCACAGTGTCGCGATATTTAAATCCTTATCGCGTGCGTGAATTACGCCGTGCGTTTCGTCACTCTCCATGCAATTCAGAGTGTGTCTCCAGCGGCTATCACGAGCGGATTGGAAATCATTTGGCAAAGCGCCAACGTCGACTTTTTCAATGACTGCTTACGGGTGTGAATTCGAAGCTTCTTCGCCCCAACGGCGGACCACCTCGAAACTAACGTAGCCGCAAAACTGTTCCGTTCACTCAACTATCAACTTCACAACGTTACCAACGAGTCCGACGGATGGGATTTCGACGCGCAGTGTATGCACGCCGCGCGTCACTCGCCACCGCACCGAGTAGGGATACGGTACCAATTGGTAGGGTTGGTCATCAATGCGCCAAAGCACTTCAGCAACCGGCGGTTCGGCTTCCACGCGCAGTGCGATGGTGCTGAGCTCCGGCGGGACCGAGGGATCGCGCAGAATATATTCGCCATCGCGCGGCGCGGTGATATGCGCGTGTACGGCGTCGAGGCTGCGTGAAGTTGCGGCAGCAACACGTACGTTGAAATCATCGCGCGGTGCAGCCGCGTAACCGGCCTCGGCCGACCATTCTGCATAGCGCATCGGCAAATTCGCAAATCTGCGCACGGTGCGAAATGCAACGGGTGTAGCGGCATGCGCGCGTGCTCCGGTGCGTGCGTCAATGCTCACTTGCACGAATGCAGTGTCTACTTCAGCAGGAACAGTGCCGGGTGCAAACCATTCTTCGAACACCGGTTCGCAGGCCGGTGTCGCGCGCATTCCCGTCAATGCGCAAATACGCGCTGCCTGGTAATGTTCCGGCGGCGGGAATGCAACATCTGTCATGCCTTGGCTCTCGGCAGGTTGGAGATCAAGCAGGATACGCTGTGCAAGCGCGCCGGCGGCGGCGGCGCCGGTGACATCGTGCATTGGCCGTTCGTTCGCATCGCCCATCCACACGCCCACCAGGTAGCGGCGCGAATAGGCCAGCGTCCACGCATCGCGCGCGCCTTGCGATGTCCCGGTTTTCAGCGCCACCGGAAACGGATATTCCAGCGTGCCCATGCGTGCAAAACTCGGCAGCCGCGCATTGGGATCGGCGAGATACGAAGTGACAATACGTGCAACTTCCGGCGATAACAGGCGTTGGCCGTGCGACGGCAAGTCAGTTTCGCTCCATTGCAACGGCCGCCACAGGCCATCGTTAGCCAATGTGCTATACGCTGCAACGATATTTTCGAGTTTCATCGGTAGTGCCCCCAGTGCCAGACCGGCGCCATAGCGCGTCGCGGGATCGGCTGCGTCATGCAACCGCAACAAGCGCAAGAATTCATACACCTGGTTCAAGCCCAGTGTATTAAGCAGCTCGACCGCCGGGACATTGCGCGAATTCGCCAACGCCTGACGCGGCAACATCGGACCGAGGAAGCGGTGGTCGACATTTGTAATGCCACCGGGTGCGGCATGCAAGTCGTCCATGACCGTGGCGGGCGTCAAGCGCCCCCGCTCCAGTGCCAACGCATAAATAAACGGCTTCAATACGCTGCCCGGCGAGCGTGCGATCCGTGCATAGTCGAGCGCACCTGCATTGGCGCGATCAAAGTAATCCAGCGAACCCATCCAGGCGCGCACGCGTCCCGTCGCACGCTCGGTAACGATGACTGCCGCATTATGCGCGCCACGCGCTTCCCAATGCTGCAACTCTGCTTGCGCGTGATCGACGACGCGAAGTTGCAGATCGAGATCGAGAGTTGTTACGATGCGATAGGGCTCGGGTCCCGTGCGCGGCGGCGCAACGGCGAGGTCGTCGGTAAGTTTTTCGACCGCATGCAAAGCGACCATCGGGCGCGGCGCAGGACGCAGTATCTGGAGCGCCTGAATTTGCGTGCTCGCGATCTCAAAATCAGAATCGGTCAAGACCTGCTGCGCATGCAGCGCATCGAGAATGCGTTGCCCGCGCGCGATTGCGCGTTGCCGTCCGCCTTCGTGAAACGGATTCATGCGTGTCGGCGATTGCGGAATCGCGGTTAACAGGGCGACTTCGGCCCAACTTAAATCCGCAACTGGCTTGTCAAGATAGCGCCGCGCCGCATAGGCGATGCCGTGAATGTGGTTGCCGTACGGGACCAAGCGCAAATAGTCGTGCAGTACCTGTTCGCGCCCGTCGCGCAGTGTCATTGCTAATGCACGCCAGGTCTCGCGCGCCTTGTGGGTATACGAGCGCGCGCCAGGATCGGACAAGCGTGCGACCTGCATCGCGAGCGTCGATGCACCGGAGACGCGTGTCCGTGCCGTGGCATTTTGCTGTAGCGCACGGGCCATGGCGATAATGTCAATTCCTGGATGATTCCAGAAACGCCGATCTTCCAGCACCAAAGTCGCAGCGACCACGCGTGGCGGCAGCGCGTCGACCGGCCAATAGCCCATCTCGCCGTTGTGCGCGCCGACCTCGGCCAGAAAACGTTGCTCGCGATCAAGCAATAGGTAGCTGGGTTTGGGTTGCACAGCATGGAAGGTCAGCATGTCGATGGCGATGTAAATCGCGACGATTAGGCCGAATGCAAGGGTTAGGCGTAATGCCCAGAGCAGGCTTAAGTTACCGAGTTTATTCAAATGTCGTGCTCCGTACTAAACTGCAACTGCCACCACCCCGTCCGCTGCGCGTCCACCCCTCCTTGAAAATAAGGAGGGGAGGAAAGCCCACTTCACCCTTCCTTATTTTCGAAGTCGCTCCTGCGCATCCCGGCAACTGCTCCTGCGTTGCTCTCTCAAGAAACACCTCACCTTCCGCCATATCCGTGGCGGTCGCCTGCGCTTTGCGACACGCGCACATCCGTGTGCAACAAAGGGGTGGACGCGCAACAGTCGGGATGGTTAATCATTTCACCACCACCCGTGCACCCGGCGTGGTCGCATACACCGCGTCGTCGTACATCAGCTCCGCGCGTGCGGACGGTTGAATAAACGTACCGGCCACGGTTGCACGCGTGCGGAAAAAGAATTGATGCGCGCCCTTCGGCAAGATGTCGTAGAAAAATGCAATTTGATCGTCGAGAAATGCAACGTAGGTGGGGGGCGTGGTAATCATCCCCGAAGTTTTTGCTTCCGGCGGCGCAGTCGCAAGGTTCGGATTTAGGAGTTCTAAACCCGCTGCTAATGGCACTAACACGGCCACATGGTTACGCTCTTGCGGATTGCTCAGTTCGATGTGTTCTTCTACGACATCGCCGATGGCGAAGGTTAACTGCTGGTTGGGTTCCGCAAGTTTGACGCGCGCTACTGGTGCCGCATCGCGACTCACATGCTGGGCCTCGCGGGCAAGCACAAATCCGTGGGCTTCGGCGCTGGCCTGCGCGCCCGACGCTTGCGGCATATAGCGCGTTTCGACGCGTGCAATCACTACCTGGCCCTTAGCGGCGGCGCTGTGCAACTTAAATGCAGCGGCGTCGGTGCGATCGATACGCACCAGCGGCTGGTCTACACCCACATTATAGTTTTGAGACTGGCCACCCGCGCTAACCGCCACCTGCACAGGACTGCCCTTGCGGGGTGCGGTTTGCAAGCGTGCCGCCAAAGCACGCAATGCCGCCGCATTCGCATTGGTCGTGCCCCAACCGTTTGCGGTGCCACGCGTGACTAACGCATCCATCAACAATTGCGCGCGCGGCGTATTGGTGTCGGCCAGTGCACCGAGCAAGGTTGCGAGCGTGCGATTCTCGCTCGGTAAAATCAGCCCCGAACGCAACGTAAAATTTTCTTGCAGCCCGGCATAGGTATCTTTTCCTTGCACCAAGCGCCACACCACATCGTTGTTGAGGCGTTGCTCCAAACCGCGCAACGTGGCCGAATCGGCATAGCCGTTAGCGCGTAACAAACGTGCGATCTCGGCCGCACTCTCGGTATTTAATTGGTCGGCGTGGCGTGCCAGTTCCGCAAGATACGCCGTATCCAACTGCCCTGCCGCCGCCAGCGCACGCAACGCAAACACACGTTCGGTATAGGCTTCGTTGGTAATCCAATGTCGATAGTCGGAACGCAACGCTTGCTTGAGGGCGTGGGCCATGCGCTCAAACAACTTGGTCTCGACATTAAATCCGGCCGCGCGCGCATCGACCAGGAATTCAAACGCCCATGCGGTTAACGATACCCGCCCAGTTGCGCCCGGCCAGTAACCGATTAAGCCGTCGTTGTCGATCACGGTCGGTAACACCGTGAGCACATTGGCCACCGCGCGGTCGAGCAGCGGCTTGCTTTGATCGCCGTACAAACGTGCGCTGAAGGATTTAAACGCAAGCATGGCCTGCGCGCGGCTGAGTTGTTGTTCGGTGCAACCCAACGGATACTCCAGCACAAAACTCAACCCTGCCGCCATGCGGATTAAGGCGGGTTGATCGGAGAGCAGAATCGAACGATGCAGCGACCCGAGGCGCACGGCTTCGTTCACTGCCGCGACCTCGACATCGCTCGCCGCATCCAGATCGATGAGTTGTCGCAACGTGACCGGTGCGCGATCCGGCCGCACCGGAAGCTTGATTTCAAAGGCATCGCGCGCCGCGTCGGAGGTGCGTTGCACGCCGACGGCAAAACTCACCTCGCGGTATTGAGGATCACCTTGCGCATTGATCGGCGGCATCGGTACCTGCACCCGGTATTCGACCCGCGCCGGTGTATTGGGTTGCAGTTGTATCGCTTGGCGCGCGGAGCCGTTTAATGTCAAGCCTTGCACACGCACATCCGCCTGGCCGGTGCTTGCATCGCCCTCCACCGCGCGGCCGATGGCCGCCGCCGTGAAATCATCGCCGGGCCGCACGAAACGCGGCAACGCAGGCTGCACGATCACCGGCAAGCGGACTTGCACTTGCGCCGTTGCCACACCGAAACGGTCCGCGCCACTCACGGCCTTCGCGCGCCATTTGAATACCGTGAGATTGTCGGGCAGCTTCACGCGCACGGTTGTGCTGCCTTCCGCGCCGATCTTGATACGCGGTTCGAAATACGGCACCGATTTGAAATCGCGCCGCAGCGTCGCGCGATCCAAAATGCTCATGTCGGCGCGAAGCTTGGCGCTGTCGCCGCCCGGCAACTCGAAGAACGGCAACTCGCCGATGCTCAAATTACGCGTGTCGAAAATGCCGACACGTGACACGACTTGCGTGATGAAATCCGGCACCGGGTCGAGTCTTTGCTCTTTTCCCAACGCCAGCACCGCCGCATCCACCAACCACAAGGTCACTTCACCCGCCACCGGGCGTTGTTGCCGGTCTTTCAAGGTGATGGTCATCTCCACCGTAGCACCGGGGAGCGCTTTCTCCGGCGCTTTAAGCGCAACATTCAGTTGGTGTTCCACGGGATCGACCGTCAGCCACGCAGTCGCTGCCACGGTTGCCGGTTTGCCCAGATCGATACGTGTGCCGGGTCTTGGCACTACGCCGGGAAGCCGCCCGCGCATTAATACAAAATGCACCGGCACGCGCGGCACAAAGTTTTTTTCGATCACGACGTCGAACGCGGCTTTGCCTTTATTAACGGCGATCCATTGATAGCGATTGCCGTCCGGCGTTTCGGTGATCGCCAAGGCGTGCGCATCTTGGAACGGACTTTCCAAAATCAAATGCGCGGTCTCGCCCGGCGCATAGTGGTCGCGATCCGGCGTGACTTTGAAAATATCGCTGGGCGCACGCGACCAGGTCATCGCCTCATCGCCACCGGCATATAAATCCACCGCGACGGTCTGTGCACGGCCGAGACTGTCGTGGGTTTCAATTTCGATCACATAAACACCGGCGCCCGGTAATGCGATGTTATGTATCAATACCTGCTCAATAGAGGTGAGCTTCTGTTCGCTAATTTTGTTGTCGACCACCTCGGTCACATATTTCGGTTCGGCCTGCGCAAAATCCCCCGCTTGCAGATGCGAGTGCCACTCGCGTTTCAAGACGCGCAGGGTAATGGCTTGCCCGGCAAGCAATTCTCCCTTGGCACCGACCGCAATAATTTGCGCGTCGATGGCGTGCGCGCGTTCCACATAACGCGGCACCTGCATTCCCAGCACCACTGCGGGCAATGCCAGCACGCGCTGTGTGCTGGTGACGGTTTGATCGTCGGCGCCGGTGACGGTGGCTTCGATGATGTAAGCGCGCGGTTGTGCCGTCGGCTCTTGGCCCGGGTCCAGCGTCAGCCGCGCGGCGCCTTGCGCATCCGTCTGCTCCGCGCGTTGCAACAACGGTGTGGCTTGAAAACGCTCGCGTGCGGAAAAGCGCCCGTCGGAGGAAAAGAAAAATCCTGCGCGTGCCGGCGGCGACCAGGTATACGGAAACTGCGTCACGCGCCACTGCACCGGACGTTGCGCAACCTGCCCCCCGGCGTAGTAACGCGCGGCCAGTTGCACATCGAAGGCGCGATCCAACGGGGTTTGCTCCGGCGCATTCAATTGCACCTCGAACTCCGGCACGCGATACGCTTCTTTGGAAAATGACATGCTGCCGCAGCGCTCGCCTTTGCTCGATTCCCACCAGGCTTGATATGTGCCGGTGGGTAATTCCGCTTCGCTAAACGTATGCGTGAAGCCGCTCATCTCGTCCAGCGTTAACGGAAACTTCCATTGCAATTCGCCCGGACCTTGCACCAGTAAAGTTCCGCCGCCTTGCACCAAGCTCAACTTCCCCGCGCTACGCCGCCGTACCAAACCTTTGAAGTACACGGGTTCTTCGGGGCGATACACGGGACGTTCTGTAAAGACATGGCACAGCAGACGCGGCGACTCCACCGGCGTAGCGTGCGGCTCTTGCATCGTCTGCAACCAGGTTTGATTACTGCGGCTCCACAGATTGTCGGCATAGCGATCCGGCGCATGCGCCGGATCGAGCACTAGGCGATCTTGATCTTTGCGCACGACAATGCGGCGCACATAGCCGTTGCTGTGTGAGGTAGATGGTCGCGCGATGCGTAACATGCCATTCGAATCAGTGGTCCCTTGCCAAAGCGTGACCCACTCGCTCTTTGTCCCGTGGCGTACACCCTCCACGTGAATCTCCGCGCCGCTCACCGGCAACCCGCTGGCAAGCGAAGTCACCGCGAAACGTTCCGCGTCGCTTTCATCCAGCGTCGTGAGTGCAAGATCGGTGACTTGCACGCGTAACCAAGCACGTTCACTGCCCGCATCCAAACGGCGCAGTCCAACCAAATACGTGCCCGGCTGATTTTCACCAAAGGTTTTGCGCAACAGCGGCGCCAGATCAAAACCGAAGCGCGCAGCTCCGGCATCGCTGCGCAAGGGAATATCGATTATTGTCGAGACCTGCGGTGTGCCGAGCGCTTGAATGTAGCGTACTAACTCCGCAGTGCTGGGCATGCGTTCCAATGCGGTAAACGGCGCGGGAATCTCTCCGGGCATCGGCGGGCGCGCATTATCGTCAACCACCACCGGCTGGTTCGGGAACGGCCAATAACTGCGCTCTAACGCATCGATGCGATGCACGCGCACATCGGCGCGTTCGAAGCCACGGCCTTCGACCGGAAGCATCTGCGGGCCGAAACGTTCCACGATGGCCGCGCTGGTTTGCCAGTTGAGATAGCGGGGTTTGGCGGGAAAATACACATAGCCTTCGCTGCTGGATTTAATATCAAGAACACGACCATGCGCGTCTTTGAGCGCCAGCGGTACGATTGCGATGCGATACAAAGTTTCGGGTTGAAAGCGGCCGGTGATGCTCAATTGCTTGTCGCCGCTTTGAAAATTCAAATCCGCAACTGCCGGGGTAAACCGCACCAAATTACGTGCCGCCACCGGATTGATATCCTGCTGTATCGCGCTGAAATCAACGCTGACACGCCGCTCATCCACATTGCAGGCAATCGCCTGGTCGCGTGTATAGCTCACGCCGTCCGGCGTCACCGGAAAAGTGCCGCGCCCGCAACCAAAGCGCAGCACACGAAACGGTTCGGCCGTCGTGAACGAATACTCCTTCAGCGCGATGCTGGAACGCTCATCCACCGCCAACTGAATACGCACCAATACACGCTGACCATGCGCGATGGGTTGATGCAAATTTAAAACGTATTGCGCCGGGTCGTCGCGCCGCGTGCGCTCGATGGTTTTAATGTCAAAATCGCGCACATCCAGCCAACGGGTTTGCGCGGCATCGACGCCGGGCAAGATGCGCGTACCGATGCGTACCATGCGTTGCAAGGCATTCGCCTCGACCGGCGAGTTGAACACCAAGGTGATGCGCTCAATCGCATCCAGACCTTCGGCGCCCTCTTCGGGCACCGTGCGCCCGGGCGCTTCCATCAAGGTAGGTAAGGTCGTGGTGCGCTCACCGACACGCCATGCAAACTGCGTGAGCGGCGGCCATGGTTCGGCCGGACGAAATTGCAAGGTGCGCGCATTCAACCAAGTGTATGCCCCCGGATGGGCCGGTGAGAATTGCACCCAGCGTCCGGCGTGATCTTCTGCACCTCCACCTGCTGGCCCGAGGTCCTGCTCAAAAAATATAGTCACCGCATCCCAGCGGCGCAGAAACTGATCGGGGATCACGCGTGCGGAAACATTTTCTGCCGCTGCCGCTTGGGGTGGGTATGTCATGCCGAAGCACAGCGACAATAATGTCAACATCGCGCCGATGGCGGCGTTTCTATCCAAGCCAGAAAGGAGTTGCCGCACCCTCCCTCTCCCTTTGGGAGAGGGTTGGGGTGAGGGGATATCAAATTCTCTCCCACTCTCCAACACCCTCACGTTTCCCTCACCCGACCCCCAAAAAAGCATTGGGGGCCGACCTCTCCCGAAGGGAGAGGGAAAATCAGTCCGATCTGCCGCCGGGTGCTGCAGCATGTCGTGTGTTGCGGAAACCATTATTCACTCCCTGCTTCTGGTTCGTTGTTTTCGGCTGTGTTTTCCGCTGATTCCTGCACAGTTGCAGCGGCCGGATTGGCTTGGCTCGACACCAAGGGCACTTGCGGTATCGACTCGATGTACTGGCGGATAATTTCTTGCGGCGGCCGCGTATCGCGCCGCGACACGCCCCACAGAACCGGCTGTAAACTCACTGGTGCGGCGCGTTCCGCGACGCTCAGCGCTAAATAGTAACGTCCTGGCGCCAATGACTTCATCAATACCAGACCGCGACCCAGCTCCTGGCCATCGCTCGCATACAGCACGGCATCGACCGTGTCGGCACTGGCCCGGATGCCGATGCCGATATCGCTGGCGTGCGCCAGGTCGAAGGCGAAGCCGCGCGTATCGCCGGCACCCAGCACAAAGTGCGGTCCGGCACCTTCGTTGATCATCAGTAAAGGCGTTTCCAGCAGCGCAAGCTGGCCGGTTAATGCGGCCGCACCCAGCGCTTGCAACTGCAAGGTCGACACCCCCGCCGGTGCGAATAAAGTGCTATTTGCACCGTTCGGAAAGGCATCGAACCGCGTCGCGCCCTGAGCGTTCGAGCTCTTCACGAGCATCGGCGTTGAACTGCGCATGCGTATCAGTGCCGGGTGTTTAGATTCGATGCGCAAGGTTTGTTGTACTCCTTGCAATAGGACGCTGTCCGGTAAGGTGATGGCCAATTGATTGGTGTTTTCATCCGGTGAATGCGGCGCATCTAACCAGGCGATTAGCGCACCGGTGCCATGACGAATCTGCACGTTACCCGGCCCGTGTACTGTCGCATCCGGCGTATATTGCACATGTCCGGCGTGGTCGACGATCGTGACCGCGTCTGCTCCGCGTACATGCACCCTGCCGGCATCGGAACCGAAATCGAGGCGCAGCACCCCGGCGGTTGCGAACAACTGCTGGTAGGGTTGCGCTGCAGACAACATAAAGTCGCGCTGCGCTTCCTTTGCGTCGGCACGCGCGCCACTCAATTCAACCGCATAATGCGCCTGCATTTTACTGCTGTTAAACACCCATGCTTCGTCTGCCGCGATGCCCAGGGTTTCTTCATAGCGCGCCGTGCCGCTCCACAACGTGACGAGCGTCTGCTGCGCGCGCCGCAACACGACGCCGGTGCCTGGGTCCAGTGTCCAATGTGCGGACCGAACGTTGGCCGGTAAGACAAGGCGCACAAGCGTCTGGGCTTCCAGCGCGCCGTCGGAGACACCCATGCCAAGTGCTGGACGTTCGCTGCGTTGCAGGCTGACAATCCGCAGTTCGGCGGCCAGCGCATTGGCTTGCACTGTGCTATTCCACAGCCGTACGGAGCTGGTGTTTTCATTAATCAAGGTGAGCGCAGAATTTTGTGCTACGGCCAAGGTCGCGACCGTATCCGCTTCGCTCGCGACCACGCCCGGCAGTCCTTCGCGTGCTTGGACAATCACGACGGCGTCGCGGCTACCGCTGCTCACTTGCAATGTCGCAGTGCGCCGCTCCGGGATATCGAGTTGAAAATTATTTTCCGCCGCCGCGTGTTTCAACACGACGCGTTGCGCCTTGAGCCGATTCGCACTCGCACGCACATCGCGCTGTACAACCCACACTTGAGTTCCGGTCACGGTCACATTGGCTTGCGACACGCTCTGCACAGGCGCATGCACCGCATCGCTCACCCACACTCCGGCCGGTGTGGCGTCGAAGCGAAACACACCGGGTGTCGACACATCAATGCGCGCGATGCGCACCAGCGATTTAGCAACCTGCGACCAGGCGAGACTGCCTTGCGCTAAATTTTTTTCAGTTTGTAGCGGCAGTGTCAGCGCCTCGGCACGCCAGTAGAATGCAGTGGCATGTTCGTTTGGATTCCATACGCGTACCCGGTAGCGTTTTCCTGCCCCGCCGCCGCCGCGTGGGATCACCAGCCAAGGCGCGCGTTGTAGCTGTGCCGCAAGCGTTTTCCAGCCGTCGGCCGTTTCAGCTTCGACTTCAAGGCCTGCGACTTCCTCGCTGTCGACGCCGACATAGAGTGCAGCGGCGGATTCAGGCGCAGTTAACAGAGCGGTGTGTACGCCACCACTCGCAATCACGTTATCTGTACCGAAGCTTGTGGTGCCTAAGTCATGCTCAGGCGCCAGCTTCATCATCACCGTCGTGGTATTGCTTGCGACGGCCACGGGGTCCACGGCAAGCCGATACTCGCCACGTCGCAACCAACGTGCGATGTGGAAATTCCAATCGTCCGCGCCATCGTCGTTGTCTGCGACCAAGGTGTCGTGCGCATCGTAAAGCCGTGCATGCACATCTTGATTGCCGAACGCCGTGAGTTCGACCAGTCCGTCGCGGCCGATGCTGACCGGCACCATCGCTGGCGTCGTGACGGCCTTGCTCATACCGTCGAGTAACACATTCGTATCGACGCCTAACACGTAGTTCACACGATTGTTGTTACGCACGGATTGCGCCGCAAGGCGATAAATTCCTGCGTCGAGTTCGCCTTCCCAAGGATGTGCCGCAGTGATGGTTGTAATCGCATCCTGCACGCCGGGTTCGCCGCGAGCGAGCACGGCCTGCATGTCTTGATCGACATGCACGCGCACTTTGGCGCGTGCCGGTAACTCGAAGTCCCACTGATCGGCAATGCGTGGTGCATCGCCTTCGGGTTCGCGCCATTCGTGTTGCACGGCTTGGTTCAGCGCAATGCGGTGCGGCCCATGACCGACGTTGATGGCGGGTTCACGCAGCTCATGCAATAAAGTCACGACCCGCGCTGCAGATGGTTCCGGCAACACCAGCAATTGATAATCGCCGGGCTCGAACTCGCGCGTGATATTGCCGTTGCTGCCCGGAGCGATGATCGGCCAGGCTTCGCCGTCGTCGAGCCGTACCCGGAATTCGCGCGTCAGGCCCAAGGCGCTCAACTGATACGTCGCACGCTGTTGGATATGAAACTTGTAGCGCAACGTTTGCCCTGCGGGCAGCGTCGCACGCGCGATCTGTCCGGCGTGCAGCACACCGGCGTCGATCATCGGCGTGTGCACCAATTGCATGCCCAGGTGCCCGGCGCTTTGCCCGCGCAGCGCCACGGTGAGTTGATATTCGCCTTCGCGCAGAAAATTCTGGATTAAAAAATTACGGCCCGCGCCGCCAGCGGCATCGCGATAGAGCGTCGGCTGAGTGCGGGTACGCAAATTTCCTTCGGTGTCGAGCAAGCCAGTGCTTTCAAGGCGATACAGCGCAGGGGCAGCGACACGCACGCTAAACGTTGCTTGGCTATGTTGATGCAAATCGAAGAACAACGGCGTGTGTGCTGTTAACTCCGGAAACTTAACCAGGCTCTGCTGTGCAGTCGTCAGCCACATCATATTTTTTACCGGCGCCTCGGGAATAAACTCCAGCGCAAAGTCGCGTGCGGCATCGCCCGGCGCATCGATAGAGACGTCGTAGTCGCCGGGCTCGACAACCGGACGCAATGCGCCTGCATTCACACGTAGCGGTATCTCCCGGCCACGCGCATGCACACGCACGTCAAAAAATTCCTTTGCTCCTTGTGCCACGGGCAGCGGCATGCTCAGATCCACCGGCCACGGGCGCAACACAATGCCATTCGCCACACCCGGTTGGTGGTTCGAATACACCGTGTTCCAGGTGTCGAGATGCACATGTCCGAAGCGTGCAGCGGGGATGACTGCGCTAGGTGCGGGCGCTGCGACGGCGGCCTCGGCTTGCAACGTGAGCGTGAGGATTCCGCGTTGCGTCGGGTGGATTTGTAATTCGAACAAACCTTCATTCAAATCAAATACGCTGCCGCTGTCGCGCCAGGCCGGCGTGCGAAATTCGCGTGGACGAAATATAACAAACGGTTGCATGCGAAACGTCGCAACGGTTTCGCTACCGCTGACGCGTAAGCGCGTTGCTGCGGGCAGACGCAACAATACGGTGCTGTCATCGAGTAAATTAAAACGCCGCTGCCAGCCGCGTGCCGCATCGAATTCCACCACGCGCGCATCGACGTACACATTGCGCCGCGTAAGCACTGCGGTCGCGTCGATTGAATCGGTTGCGGAACCTGCATGCACGGTGCTCAGATAATAATCGCCGTCCGCCGCAACGTTATATTGATAACTCATCTCGAAGTGTTGCAGCACATAGCGGCTGCCCGCCGGAGCAGTCACCGTGACCAGATGTGCAGCGCTGGAACTCTTGCTGCGGTTTATATCAACAACGGGTGCCGTCGATTTCTTGTCGATCGAACCGACACTGCCCGCACCTGCGCCAAACGGGGTGTTTACATTTTCATCCTCGACCTGCAACGTCGCTGTGCCCGGCTGCGCGAGTTCCAAACGAAAGTAAGTCGCGTCTTTCGGCACACGCAGGCGTGCGATGCCGGTGCTGTCCATCGTGAACGCTTGACGCGCAGCCACTGCACCCTGCGCAATACCGTAGCGAATCACCAAAGGTTGATCCGGCGCTTGCTCTGACCACGCCAGCGCAGGTCCACCGTACACCGTGACCCGATACACGCCCGGGGTTAAGCGCGGCGTCAGTTGTAACACCTGGAGCGGTTGGCCTGATTTGGGTTCAATACGGGCGATGTTCGGTACGGCATCGACTAACCAGCTCCCATCGCGCCAGATGCGCATGTCGGCCAGTGAACGGCCGAACGCTTCCACTGCAACCACGTGTTCGCTTTCGATACGCAGCCAATACGAGAGCTGTTCAAAATCGCCGAGCGTGGTTGTGATAGGCAGATTTTCAACCAGCTCCGCCGGTGTGCGTTCTTGCTCTGTGAACGCGTGCACGTGCAAACGTGCATCACCGCGCCCCTGCTCCGCTGACATGGCGAGAATTTTGTACGCACCTGTTTCTAACAACGCATCAATGCGACCGTTGCGCACTCCGGCCTCGCCTTGAACCTCTTCAGGACCATGCATGCGGTCAACCAGTTGCAGTGCACTGCCCTGCGCATTGTCGACCGTAACGGCGTAACGACCGATGGTCGTGACATTAAGAATCGCGTGCTGCGTGCCATGTGCGGGCACGGTATCGGGCACCAGTACCGCACCGTCAGCTGTGTAACTTGACGTTGCAAGCACTGCGTATAACACCAACCACCATCGTTGCATCATGAACATCCTTCAACTGAGTTATTGTGAAGAGCCCATATTTCTATAGCAGAGATTTCACCAGAGTGGTCTGACATCCAAATGATCAATTCTGACTAATTCAGACGCTGCGGATTGATACCATCGCGAGAACATGCAACTTCGCTGCACCGTACTGCTTGCCAGAGAAATTCGGGCTAGAATTGCGCTCTTCCTACTTCGAATCGGATTCACTTATGGCCAACGCCTTCCAAGACCAATTCCTTAAAGCCGGACTGGTGGATAGCAACAAGGTTAAAAAAGCCAATCGCGAAAAACATAAACAAACAAAACAACAGCAACATACGAATACCACGGCGACCGATGCGGCCAAGCTCCAGGCACAGCAGGCCAGCGCGCAAAAGGCGGAACGCGACCGCGAACTCAACCGCCAAAAAGTCGAGCTCGAAAACAAAAAAGCGCTCGCCGCGCAAATCAAACAATTGGTGGAAACCCACTGCGCGCCAAAAGACGACGGCGACACCCCCTACAACTTTCAAGACGCCAATAAAATTCAGCGCATCTACGTCACCGCCGCCACCAAAGAGCAAATCGTGCGCGGCGAATTAGTCATCGTGCGCGTGGGCGCCGGGTACGAACTGGTACCTAAACAAGTGGCCGAGAAAATCGCGCAGCGCGATGCCAGCTGCGTGTTGACAATTAAAGATGCAGGACAAACCACTGCAAACGAAGATGAGTACGCCAAATACAAAGTGCCGGATGATTTAATTTGGTAGGCATACCGAATCTTATGCTTCACTTTCTCGTCTACAGCGTATTCATACTACTCTGCTACTTGTTTCTAACGTCATGGTTGTTGCATCACTTAGAGCAAAATTTCCTGCTTTGTGGGAAGCGCTTGGCAGCCCCGAGCATTGGTTGTACATGAAAACAACTACCAAAACGCGGCATTTTTTTACGTTTCTCGATACAAAAAAATTTCTCGAAACAAATGACCAAAATTTCATTCGTCAATGCCGTGCATTGCGAATTGGATGGTACGCATTCTTTTTCTTGTTTTTGGCTACTTTACTCTTCGCGCTTGGCAATATCGTATTGATCGCCATGACGACATAATTGTCGGATTGCAACGATTCCCTCTTCTTAGTTTTGCACTGCGACACTGCCCGAATTAGTCAGAATTGAAAATCCAGTTGCCAGACCGAGATGTTGAAATCTCTCCCTTACCAACTAGACGTTACGAGGGATTCAGCATGTCAAGCATTAACCCAATCCAGCCGATTTATGAACGTTCCAACCTCATTCGTATAGCCCTGCTCGCCTTTATTATGCTGTTATTACAGATTCCGATTGGCATGGTGGAGAGCACGATTCATCAACGCTCGACCACGAAAGACGAAGCCGTTGCGGAAGTGACGCAAAAATGGGGGCAAGCACAAACACTGATTGGCCCGATGTTGATCGTGCCTTACAACTACACAACGACGGATGCTAATAATCCGAAAGCCGCCGCGACAGTGGTGCGTCGACATGCAACATTTCTTCCTGAACATTTCCAGATTAAAGGCCAGCTCGCGACCGAAACGCGCTCGCGCGGTATTTTTGATGTGCCGGTGTATCAAGGCAACGTCGTGTTGTCGGGTGATTTTCAAAAACCCGATTTATCCGCGTGGCAGGTTCCACCCGAGCAAATTTTATGGAACGAAATGAAATTGGTGGTTGGCTTGTCCGATGCGCGTGCGATTCAGGAGCAAGTGACCCTGCGTTGGGATGATCTACCGTTCGAGCTGCAAGCGGGCACGGATCGCGGTGCTATTGTGGAGTCTGGTTTCCATGCGCTGGTGCCAGGTAAATCGAATCGGCCTACGCATACGTTCACGATTCCATTACACGTGAATGGCAGCACGAGTTTCTATGTCGCACCGCTGGGCAAAGATTCGCGCATCGTACTGAATTCCGATTGGCGCGATCCTAGTTTTCAAGGCAACTGGTTGCCGCGCACGCGCAACATCACCGAGGCGGGTTTTTCAGCGGAGTGGGCCATTCCGAGTTTAGGCCGCAATTATCCGCAGCAGTGGGGCTACGATGAATCGTTTACGCAGATGGTGCGTAATTCAACCGTGGGTGTGAGCTTGATTCATGCAGTCGATCCCTACCGGATGTCGGAACGCAGCGTGAAGTACCAAATCTTGTTCCTGGTTTTGACATTTGCAGCCATCTGGTTGTTTGAAATTCTGGCCAACATTAAAGTGCACCCCATGCAGTATCTGTTCATCGGCATGGCACTGTGTTTGTTTTACTTGCTGGAGCTGTCGCTGTCGGAACACCTCGGCTTCATCGCGGCCTACGCGGTTGCGAGCACCGCCGTGGTGATGACGGTGTTGGCGTACACGCGCGTCGTGTTACGTGCACGCCGCCGCGCGGCACTTTTGGGTGGCGGTCTGGCGCTGCTCTATGCCTATCTGTTTACGTTGTTGCAAGAACAAAGTTACTCGTTGCTGGCGGGCTCCATCGGATTGTTCCTTGCATTGGGCGCGGTCATGTATTTAACACGTAACATCAACTGGTTTGGAATCGCACGCACACCGATTGATCCGATCAGATGAAGTTTGAAGTCGCAGGTGGATTCTATTCTTACTCGAACTTTACTGTTTTGCACGATAGTCGGAGCTCCTTCCCCCAGGCCGGGGGAAGGATGAGGAGTGATTTACAATATTATGGGGGAACACCAAATTACCGCCATGCCCGCGAAGGCGGGCA
>JACQEQ010000312.1 GCA_016200445.1 Gammaproteobacteria bacterium
GCTTAAATACAACCCCGGTTTTAGTTTAATTTCCGTCATGCCATGAACCCGCTCACAAATTCGCCGCCGAATGCGACCGATAACACAAGCAACCTGCCGTCAGTATCACGGCACTTATCTCAAAAAGTTGGGAATATTACGTTTAACAGCACATTTAGGCGTTGGGATTACGGAGGCATTTATGAGCAACACCAATAAGGTCGTAGCGTTTGCTGCGAAGTCGTCAGAACTTGCGCAGTCAAGCGGCATAAGTAAACAACTAAAAGTCACGACTGCCGACCATCTACAAAAGCTCTTTCTGCAGATGTTCGATCACCTTGATGATTTTCTGTTCGACCGTTCCGGGAAAGGTGCAACCAGCAGCGATCAAAATAATTACTTCGAAGCGATGCGTCATTTGCGCCTCAAGAAGCAAGCGATGCAGGATATATTTCTAGCTAAATTCGCCACCGGTTTTAATGAAGCCATCAAAGGTAGGGATAAATCGCCGACCTTAAATGCTTTCACCAAAGATGCCTTGGACAATTTGTTACTGGTTAACGATGACGAACTGGAAGAGTCGTTGGCCATCTCCAACATGGTCACCAAAGCGCGCAACCTGCATAAAGAACAATTGTTCGCGCTCGAACAACGCTGCAAAGAAATCTTTAAAGACAGTCGAGAAATTACTGCTGACAATCTTCCCATCGGGCCGGGTGTTATCTGCAATGCGTTTAAAGGCGCGGTAAAAATTCTCGATGTTGAAGTCAAGGTCAAGTTGATCGCGTACAAACTGCTCGATCGCTATCTAGTTCAAGAATTAGGCAGCTGTTATTACGCACTCAACAAGCTGCTGGCCGATGCCGGGGTGTTACCGACCATACGCTTACATATTCCGCACTCTCCTGCGGGCGACACACATGCGCGGCACGCAAGCGCTTCACCCGCAGGAGCGGGTGCCCATATGCCAGGCGCTTATGCTCCCGCTGGCTATTCATCGCAACCTGGCTCGATGCCGGCTGAAGTATTCGGCACATTGCAAAATCTGCTCATGGCGCAACGCAATATCTCAGGGCAAGCGCCCGGAGCCACTGGATTCGATGCACGTACCTCGAACCAAAGCGCAGGCTCACACGCGGCTGGAGCTTACGACACCTCGACAGTGTTAGTTGCGTTATCAGCTCTGCAAAATGAATCCACAAACGATCTGAGCGAGCTGAAAAACAAAGACGAAATCGCCGCTTATCTGAAAAACACGATTGTCTCGCACTTGTCGGCGAAAAATCCGCAAGGCGCTAAAAACATCAACCAGGCCGATGCGGACACCATCGACATCGTCACCATGTTGTTCGATTTCATACTGGACGATAAGTCGCTGCCGGATGCGTTTAAAGCACTGATTGCGCGCCTGCAAATTCCAGTATTGAAAATCGCGATCGTCGACAAAACTTTTTTCTCGAAAAAGAATCACCCCGTGCGCCGCTTGTTGAATGAACTGGCACGCGCCGGGATCGGTTGGAATGAAGCCCGCGATGGTTATGAAGACCCGCTCTATCTGAAAGTCGCAGCGGTGGTGAACACGATCTTGACAGAATTCACCAATGATCCGAGCTTGATTCTCGACTTGCTCAACGATTTTAACGCCTTTATCGAAGCGGAAAAAAGTCAACGTCGCGTCGCCGAGCAACGCTTGGCAGCTGCCAAAGAAACCGTCGCGCACGAAATCGAAAAGCGCATCGGGGAATCCGAGCTGCCGTTTTCGATCCGCAGCTTTATGACCACGGCGTGGAAAGACGTCCTGACTCTGATACACACACGCGACGGCAACGAGGGTATGGCGTGGAAAGCCGCCCTGCAATTGGCCGACGATCTAGTGTGGAGCGTGCAGCCGAAACTTACCGGCAAACAAACCTCACGTTTGATTCAGCTCATTCCGAAAATTTTAAATGGCCTGCAAGACGGCTTGATGTTGATCGCCTACCCGCGTCCGGACAAAGAACGCTTGCTGCTTGAACTCGAACGCCTGCACCTCTCCAGCCTAAAAGGCGACCAAGGCCGCAACCCCGCGACCACCGAAAAAACGGGTAACAACGCAACGTCTGCCGCACAGCCAAGAAGTTCGATCGATCAACTCATTGATGACTTGAGCACGGTTCCGACACTGATGGAAGATATTGTTTTACAGGAATCCGCCGCATTTCAGGCCACCGAAGAGGCGCCTGGTTTTGATGAATACACCGACTTTGTTTCCGAATTGAAAGTCGGTGTGTGGGTCGAATTCATTCAGGAAAATTTGAAAACCGTGCGCGGCAAATTGGCGTGGAAGAGCGAAGTGCTGGGCGAATACACTTTCGTTGATCGCATGTACAAAGTCGTGGCCGACAAATCGACACAAGATCTCGCCGCCGACTTCCGCAACCAGCGCGCAGCTGTTGTCGAAGAAGTGCCGTTGCTTGACCGTGCGCTGGATGCAGTGGTGAAAGGTTTGAAACGCTATTCCGGCGGTAACGCCGCCAAGGACGATAAGCTGGAAATCACCGAGCTGCACACCTTGTAAAGTAAGTCAGCTGCCGCACCGGCCCGCCACAGCGAGCCGTGCGGTTAGTCTTCGTAATTGACCAATTGCCAGCTCACGCCACCCGTGTTGTCTATTTTTCCTTCCAGCTCGACAACGTAACCGGGCATTACGGTGTTGAAAAAGCTTGCTGAAGTGTTGACGTTGCCGCCCGTGAATTCAGGTTTTTTTGAATTCGGGTCTACGGCAATGTCTAGACTCACCCCCATCAACGTCACGGCCGGGGGCATTGGATTTAATGCGTCCACATAGTTGCGAATGACAATGTCTTTGCCGACAACATTCCCGATGTCGATGCGGGTAGCAAGCAAGGTTCTGGCAATTGGGTCGTAGCGTCCACGCACCTTTACACTGTGACCTAAAACGATTGCGGCGAAATTGGCAGGGCTGATTCCTGAGAAATATTCGGTATCCCGGTCGACAGCAACTGTTAGGCCGTCGAAACCCTGCAAGGCGAGCGTATTGGCACCAAGGGAAACAACATTGGATTCCAATCTGGCTTTGTTTTTTAACG
Source organism: Gammaproteobacteria bacterium (assembly GCA_016200445.1). Taxonomy (GTDB): domain Bacteria; phylum Pseudomonadota; class Gammaproteobacteria; order SG8-11; family SG8-11; genus UBA6921. The sequence goes on from JACQEQ010000312.1 coordinate 3,069, forward strand.
TGATATGCGCGGCGGTCACTTCGCCTTTGGCCAGCGTACCCTCTACCTCGACGCAAGTGCCGTTCACGATTTGATCCGCCCTTCCACCGGTATAACTGGCATTGGCTGCGATCATCACAATGACGCTGTTCAAACCAAAACTGTCGAAATCCGGAGACGCACCCGCAACACAACCTTGCATCTCTATGCGGTTAGCGTCTGGTTCAGCCAGGGTCAGTCTTTCAAGCGAGCTCGCCACGAGCGCACTTGAATCAAATCTTCCCCTTACCTCCACGACATCGCCATTCAAAAGTGTGCTGGCGGGCAATTGGGCCACGCCGCTGTAACTCACTTGTAAGTTGCCGACGTTAAATGTTTTGAGTGTGAGGTTGAGATTTGCAATCTCACCGCTGACTTGATCCAAACCCATCTCCGTATTCACGTCGACGCGTGTAGCAACGATAACGCCCGGACTTTTTATGACACCACTGATATCAACTGGCTGAGTGAGCAAAGTCGCAACCGTTGCTGTCAACTGTGTAGCGTCTAATAAACGATCCCGATCGAAGAAGGCGGTGGCTTCATCGACCTGAACAGTTTGGCGCAGCACCGTGAAGCGCAGACTATCCACCGCCGTCACCAATCCTTTAACAAGCTTTTTAACTACGATGTCATCTGCATAACCGCTCACGAGGTCAGCGTCGATCGTGCCTTTGATAGCCGCCATCATGCCGATACCTAATGACGCTACTGGCACTGGCACACCATCCAGCGTAACGGTCGTTGTGGATGTATTGAATTCCACACCGTTTACCCACACGCTGCCAAGTGCCGTGATGGCACCGATGGAAAGATCTTTTTTAGCCGGAAAGTTATCAGGGTGGCCATCGGGCGGCGGAGTGGGAATGGGTGTCGGTAATGGATTTTTACCCCCTGCCCCAGTGCCCGTTTCACCGCCACCTGCACAACCGGCGAGCATGAACACCGCCAGCAACGTCCAGCGGCGTCGCCATTCCTCCCTGATCATTGCTAACTCTCCTGCGGCGGTTCGTCTTCAAAAAAATACACGCCAACGCCGGCGGCTTTACGTCCGGTACCTGCGGCTTTGGGATTGGCGTCGCGATCACGTTGCGCCATCCAACGATTCATCTCTTCGAGTAACTCCTGACCGCGCAGCTCGATCAAGGCACGCAATTCGGTCACTGCTTCTTCCGGCAAATTGTCGTAATGCACCTTGCGTTGAAAATAGGGATTCACCCCGGCGCTCTGAATATTGTGATCGATGGTTGCAATCAATCCGGCCACATCGATGCCCAGAATGCCGAGCTTTTCGATTTCACCGGCCTTCGGAATATAAGCACGTTGCAGCAAGCGTAAACGGCCATCGGTTTTGCGCTCTACAATACCGGCATGCAATAACTCGTCGAGCACGGCACGCGGCGGTACATCGCCGCTAAAGTCTTTAACCAGCGCAACGAACGAAACCTTGCCGCCATCGAATGGCAGCGCCAAAGGGCGACCCTTACCGTCGATAAAGCGTTTCGCATGCACCCACCCGGACACC
>JACQEQ010000046.1 GCA_016200445.1 Gammaproteobacteria bacterium
ATGCTCGACAAGGCCTGGGGTTTGGAGCCGCAGTCGCGTTTGAGTTGTCAGGCCAAAATCGCCGATCTGGACTTAGTGATCGAGATACCCAAATACACGATCAATCTTGCGTCAGAAAACCACTAATTGAGGGAGTGCCATGAAACTAAAATGGACCGACACGCACGAAATAGCCATGCAATTGGCTGAAGCACACCCGGACATCGATCCGAAATATATCCGCTTTACCGATCTGCATCGCTGGGTGTGTGCGTTGGAAGATTTCGCAGATCTGCCTGAGCATTCCGGCGAAAAAATTCTCGAAGCGATTCAGGCGGCGTGGATCGACGAGCACAGTTGAGTGCGGGGTTGCGTCATTTCCTGATACTGTATCGCGCATGAGTAATCACCCACCGAGCTATCCAGTGACGTTACTGGTGATGACCTGTAACGAGGCGCACAACATCGCGCGCTGTTTGGACAGCGTGCCGTTTGTTGCGGAAAAAATCGTCATCGATGCAGGCAGCACTGACGACACCGTGGCGATTGCGCAAGCGCACGGCGCGCGTGTGGTGCATCAAGACTGGGCGCTATACATGGGTGCACCGATGGCGTGGTACCGGCCGATGGTCGGCGAGAAATTGGGGCGCTTTTATCACCGCGCGCGGGCACGCTGGACCGACACACGTGTGCATGAACACTTGAATTTCAACGGTGCGACGGAGATTTTCAAAGCGGTGTTTCTGCACTACCAGAATCCCACGCTGGTGCACAAACAACTCAAGGTGTTGCGCTACTCGGAATTAAAAGCGCGCGACTGGCTGGATCGCGGTCGACCGACACGTATGTGGCAATGCCCGTTTATTTTCATCGGCACATTTGTTAAAGACTACCTGTTGCGTCTGGCGGTGCTCGACGGTTGGCGTGGTTTTATCGTCGCGCACACGGCAGCGAGTTACGCGGTCTATAAACGCATCCGCTACTACGAAATGCAGCGCAACCCGGAGTCACGTGACGCAGCGGCACGCTTGCTCATCAAGCACGGTCTTGACCGTTAACATAGCGCATGGCTAATCGTTATTTACTGTACGGGTCGGAACGCTACGCGTTGGCGATTTTGCGCCCGTTACAAGCGGCGATCCGCGCGCGTGGTGATGCCGCCGCCTGGTTCTTCGACCGTGCTGGCTCCGAGGACTTGCGCAGCGACGAACGTTTGCTGAGCAGTGTTGCAGAAGTGCGCCGCTGGAATCCCACCGCCATCTTCACGTCGAGCAACGCGATCCCGCATTTTTTCCCCGGCGTGAAAGTCAGCGTGTTTCACGGCTTCAATGCCGGCAAGCCGCGCCATATTTATATCCGCGGATTTTTCGATTTGTACTGCACCACCGGACCAGGCGATACCCGCGCCTTCGCCGCACTTTCTGACAAGCTTGGGCACTTCAGCGTGCGCGAGACCGGCTGGCCGAAGCTTGACCCCTTTTTGGAGCAGCTCGCAGCGGAGCTGCCGCCGCTGCACACGCCGCCGGTGGTACTGTATCACTCGACCTTTTCGCCGTCGTGGAGCGCTGCCGAAACTCTATACGAAACCGTGCGCGAATTATCCCGCAGCGGGCAGTGGCGCTGGATCGTGACATTACATCCGAAAATGAATCCCGCGACCGTCGCCAAGTATCGCGCGCTGGAAGGCGAGTTCCTGCGCTTCGCAACCGAAGACAATATTCTTGATTTGTTTCCGCAGGTCGACGTGATGGTGTCCGACACCTCCTCGGCGCTACATGAGTTCACGCTGACCTACAAACCAGTGATCACGTTCAACAACCGTTGCCCCGGTCCGCAACTGATCGACATTCACCAGCCGCAGGAACTCAAGCTCGCCATCGAGCGCGCGCTGGCCCGCCCGCCGGAGCTGATGCAGGCGGTGCGCGACTATGCCAACAGCATCCACCCCAACCGCGACGGACATGCAAGCGAACGCGTACTGGCCGCGGTGGACGACTTTATTGCCCATGGTGCATGCAACGCCCGACCCAAACCGTTCAACATATGGCGCAAGCTCAAGATCCGCAAACGGCTGGGGTATTGGGGCAGGAGTTGAGTCGTGGGTAGCGTCATTTCTGCCGAGCAAACCATCGCGGTGCCATCGAAGGCTGTTTCTGACGAAACAGTTTGAAAATCCCCTGATCTGGCGGGACTTTCCTTTGACAGCGCCGGATGTGATCGCTATTATTGCGCGCCTATGACGCAGCAGTTACCGGAGCATATTGACCCGTTCCGTTTGGTGCGCCAAAACCGCATCTTGAGCGGCGTTTTGCCTTTACATCGTATGGCACGGCTGGCACCGTTGTTACATTCCGCTGACGGTGTAGCAGAGGTTGAGCTTGAGTTCGGCACCGACGACATGGGTGTGATGTGTGTGTTGGGTCGTGTGAAGGCCGAGTTGCATTTCATCTGTCAGCGTTGCATGCAACCGATGACACACGTCGTTGATGCTGAAGTTGCACTAGGATTAGTGGCAAATAGAGACGATGCCGACAAGGTGGCAGCGCATTACGAGCCGCTTATTATCGAGCAAGTGCCGACGCCGCTACTGCCGATCATTGAGGACGAGTTGTTGTTGGCGGTCCCGATAGTTGCATTACACGAGTCTGGCATGTGCGCAGCGCTTCCACTCTCCAGCATTGTGGAGGAGTCGGCAATGAAGCGCGAAAATCCCTTTGCGGTGTTGGCTAAGTTGAAGCCGCGAGATGGTAGTAAAAATTAGTATTTTTCAGGAGAACCTGTATGGCAGTTCAACAAAATCGTAAGACGGCATCCAAGCGCGGCATGCGCCGCTCGCATGACAAATTGAGCAATCCGGCGTTGTCGATCGATTCGAAATCCGGTGAAACTCATCTGCGTCACCACATCACTGCTGGCGGTTATTACCGTGGCCGCCAAGTGATCGTGCCGAAGGAAGAGACCGAGTAGTCCCGGGTTTATTTCTTCACTCCGCCTTTACCGGCGATGACGCGTTTAGCGCGTTACACCCCGTTACCGCACACACTGCCGCGCTTGCGCGGCAGTGTCGTTTGCGCGCGCATTCATGAAATCTAAACTGTCCGACCCGATGAGGTTCGACTAATGACCGCACGCGTTACGATTGCCATTGACGCCATGGGCGGCGATCACGGTGCGCATGTCACCGTGCCCGCAGCGCTGGAAGTTTTGCAGCAACACGCCAATACCAAAATCATTCTGGTCGGGCAGCAGGATGTTCTTGAAAAAGAACTGCTTGCACAACGCGCCATTGCGTCTGAGCGTTTAACGATTCACCACGCTTCGCAAACCGTTGCGATGGATGAATTGCCCTCGCAAGCGCTGCGCGGCAAAAAAGATTCTTCCATGCGCGTGGCGATTAACTTGGTCAAAGAGGGTGTCGCCGATGCTTGTGTGAGTGCAGGAAATACCGGCGCTTTAATGGCCACTGCACGCTTTGTTTTAAAAACACTGCCCGGCATTGATCGGCCCGCCATCATCACTGCGCTGCCGACCATCAAAGGCCATACGCATGTGCTCGACCTGGGGGCCAACGTCGATACCACGGCGGAGCATTTGTTCGAATTCGCGGTGATGGGCTCGGTCTTGACAAGTGCGGTCGAGAATATCGAACGCCCGACAGTTGCATTACTGAATATCGGCGAAGAAGAGATCAAGGGCAACGAGGGTGTAAAAGAAGCGGCACGTCTGATTGCGGCCAGCAACTTGAACTACATCGGCTTTGTCGAGGGTGATGATATTTTTAAGGGCGCTGCCGATGTCGTGGTGTGCGACGGCTTTGTAGGCAATGTGGCACTGAAAACTACCGAAGGTGTCGCGCGCATGATTCGCCATTTCATGAAGCAGGAATTTAAACGTAATTTGCTAACTAAACTCGCTGCCCTCGTCGCGATGCCGGTGTTGAAATCGTTTGCGCGCAAAATCGATCCGCGCCGCTACAACGGCGCAAGCTTTGTGGGCTTGCAGGGCATTGTGATCAAGAGCCACGGTAATGCCGATGTTTTCGCGTTCACCACCGCCATTAATGAAGCGCTGATCGAAGTGGAAAAAAATGTCCCTGAGCGTATCCGCAGCCAGTTGGATGTTTACTTGGCGCAGAGGAAGGTCGTATGAAATATGCGCGCATCATCGGTACCGGTGGTTTTCTACCCGAAAAAATATTGACCAATGCCGACCTGGAAAAAATGGTCGACACCACCGACGAGTGGATCATCGAACGCACCGGCATAAAGAAACGCCACATTGCCGCGAAAAATGAAACGACCTGCGACTTAGCTGAAGCGGCAGCACGCCGCGCGTTGGACGCAGCGGGCATTGATGCCGCTACGCTCGATTTAATCATCGTTGCCACGACCACGCCGGACCGCATTTTTCCCAGCACCGCGTGTTTGCTGCAACAGCGTTTAGGCGTCCACGGTTGTCCGGCGTTCGATGTGCAAGCGGTCTGCACTGGCTTTGTCTATGCCTTAGCCATCGCCGACAAATTTATTCGTACCGGCGCCGCGCGCCGTGCCTTGGTGATCGGCGCCGAAACCTTGTCGCGCATTACCGATTGGACCGACCGGGGCACCTGCGTATTGTTTGGCGACGGTGCGGGCGCGGTGATTCTTGAAGCGAGCGAAGCAGCGGGAATTCTATCGACGCACTTGCACGCCGACGGGCAATACAAAGATTTGCTCACGGTGCCGTCCGGCGTCTCGCAAGGTTATGACAAGCTGCAAGCGGGCAGCGCGTTTATGAAGATGGAAGGCAACGAAGTGTTCAAGGTGGCAGTGAACACGTTGGGCGACATCGTCGATGAAACCCTGGCTGCCAACCAAATGGAAAAAAGCGCCATCGATTGGCTGGTGCCGCATCAGGCCAATATTCGCATCATTACCGCCACGGCGAAAAAACTCAAAATGCCGATGGAGCGCGTGGTCGTCACCGTGGCTGAACACGGCAATACCTCGGCCGCATCGGTGCCGCTCGCGCTCGATGTAGCAGTGCGCGACGTGCGTATTAAGCGCGATGATGGTTTATTGCTGGAAGCGTTCGGCGGCGGGTTTACTTGGGGCTCGGCGTTGGTGCGGTACTGAAAAATTAGGTGTGACACGATGACACTCGCTTTGGTATTTCCCGGTCAGGGTTCGCAATCGGTTGGCATGTTAGCCGAGCTCGCGGCGCAGTATCCGGTTGTGAAAGACACGTTCGCGGAAGCTTCCGCCGTTCTCAAGTTTGACTTATGGCAGGTCGTGCAGGCTGGCCCGGATGACACGCTGAATCAAACGCAGATCACCCAGCCGGCGATGTTGGCGGCAGGTGTCGCGACCTGGCGTGTATGGCAGGCGCGCGGTGGCGCGCTGCCGCAGGTGATGGCCGGGCACAGCTTGGGTGAGTACAGCGCGCTGGTTTGCGCAGGCGCGCTGGATTTCACAACTGCGGTGGAAGTGGTGGGGTTGCGTGGCCGTTACATGCAAGCGGCCGTGCCTGCCGGGCAGGGTGCGATGGCGGCGATTCTCGGACTGGACGACGCGCAAGTCGTCGCTGCCTGTCAACAAGCGGCACAAGGCGAGGTCGTTGCGGCGGTGAATTTTAATTCGCCGGGACAGGTGGTCATTGCTGGTCAAGCTGCTGCCGTGAATCGCGCGATGGAAGCATGCAAAGCGGCCGGTGCCAAACGTGCGTTGCCGTTGCCAGTGAGCGTGCCGTCGCATTGCGCATTAATGAAGCACGCCGCTGAACAACTCGCGCAGCGCTTGCAGAGCGTGAACCTGCGCAAGCCGCAAATTCCGGTGATCAACAACGTCGACGTGGCAATGCCTGACACTGCGGATGCGATCCGTGATGCATTGGTACGCCAGCTTTACAATCCGGTTCGCTGGGTCGAGACGGTGCAGCTCATGGCCAGCAACGGCGTGACACATTTGCTTGAATGCGGCCCCGGCAAAGTATTGGTGGGTTTAAATAAACGCATTGCCAAAGACATGGTGACGCACGCGTTGGTGGATGTGGCGTCGCTAAATAATGCATTGGCGTAGGAGATGAACATGACAGAACTCGTAGGCGAAATCGCATTAGTCACCGGCGCGACGCGTGGTATCGGACAAGCCATTGCATTGGAGCTCGGCGCTCGCGGTGCAACCGTAGTTGGCACCGCGACCTCGGACGACGGCGCGCAAAAAATTACCGCCGCGCTTGTGGAAAAAGGCATTAAAGGCGCTGGCTTGACCATGAACGTTGCCGACACGCTCTCTGTGGAACACGCGCTGGCGAAAATGGAAAAAGAGTTTGGTGCGCCGACTATTTTGGTCAATAACGCGGGCATTACGCGCGACAATTTGCTGATGCGCATGAAAGACGATGAGTGGGACGACATTATCAATACCAATCTCAGCTCGGTGTTTCGACTGTCGAAAGCCTGCATTCGCGGCATGATGAAGGCGCGCAAAGGTCGCATTATCAGTATCGCATCGGTGGTCGGCGCGATGGGCAATGCCGGGCAGACCAACTACGCGGCGGCCAAGGCCGGGATCATGGGATTCAGCAAAGCGCTGGCACGCGAAGTCGCGTCGCGCGGCATCACCGTGAATGTCATCGCGCCGGGCTTCATTGAAACCGACATGACACGTGCGCTCTCAGAAGCACAAAAAGAAATTTTGTTGAAAGAAATTCCGCTGACACGCCTGGGTCAGCCGCAAGATATTGCGGCAGCGGTCGCATTTTTAGCCGGTCCTGGGGCGGGTTATATCACCGGCCATACCCTGCATGTGAACGGTGGAATGTATCTGGCTTAGTAGTAAAATTGTAATTGGAACAATTGGTTAAGCATGGAATACGAACAGACAGGTGTTTGCTGGCATCTGAACTTCGTTTCCAATAGAATAGCGGCCGCAGCGTGAGCTGCATTTTCATTTTTGGGAGGAAGAACACCACATGAGTACGATCGAAGAACGCGTTAAGAAGATCGTTGTTGAACAATTAGGCGTCAAGGAAGCTGAAGTGAGCAATGATGCATCGTTCGTAGACGATCTCGGCGCAGATTCCCTGGACACTGTTGAATTGGTCATGGCGCTGGAAGAAGAATTCGAAACTGAAATTCCCGACGAAGATGCCGAGAAAATCACGACGGTGCAGCAGGCCATCGACTACATCAACAAAAACGTCAAAAGCGCATAAGCTGCGCGTCCGGCAAAGTTGCGGCATCGTAGCCGCCGCCGGAATGTAACGACCATCACCCATCATCCATCGCTAATACAATGGCTTCGACATCAGGCAAACGGCGCGTTGTCGTGACCGGCTTGGGCATGGTTTCGCCCGTCGGTCTGAACGTGAAAACCGCGTGGGAAAATATCCTCGCCGGCA
>JACQEQ010000313.1 GCA_016200445.1 Gammaproteobacteria bacterium
AGTAGCGATCATGCGTCACGGCGACTACGGTGCCGGGGAATTGATGCAGAAATTGTTCGAGCCAGCCGACCGATTCCGCGTCGAGGTGGTTGGTCGGTTCGTCCAACAACAGCATGTCAGGATTTGACAATAACAGGCGGCACAGCGCCACGCGGCGCTTTTCGCCGCCGGACAGTTTGGCCACCTCCGCGTCCCACGGCGGCAGGCGCAGCGCATCGGCGGCGATGTCCAGCTTGCGATCCAGTTCCCAAGCGCCGCAGGTGTCGATGGCGTCTTGCAATTTGGCCTGCTCTTCGAGCAGCTTGTTCATTGCGACGTCGGACATCGGCTCGGCGAATTTGTCGCTGATCGCGTTGAAGCGATCCAACAGCGCCTTGGTTTCGCTCACACCTTCTTCGACATTGCCGCGCACAGTTTTTTTTGAGTCAAGCTGCGGCTCCTGTGCGAGATAGCCGATGCGCAGGCCGGGTTGCGGACGTGCTTCGCCGAGATGCTCTTTGTCGATGCCTGCCATGATGCGTAGCAGGCTGGACTTGCCGGAGCCGTTTAAACCCAGTACGCCGATCTTGGCGCCGGGGAAAAACGACAGGGAGATATCTTTGAGAATTTCGCGCTTGGGCGGTACCACTTTGCCCACGCGGTTCATGGTGTAGACGTATTGGGCCATGGCAGTTTGCACCGTAGAAAAAGGGTGCGGGGAGTATAGCGGAAATTCTTGGTGCGCTTAACCGTGCGGCTTATTTCACTTCGTGTTGCTTGCGCCAGTCCCAGGGGGAAATCGCGCGTTCGTCGCGCCATAAACCGAGTTGTTTTTCTTTGGCGTGGGCTTGAGCACTGGCGTAGCGGCCGGAGTCGCTGCCACTGAGGTTCACAGTAAGAGAATTGGTCATCCAGGCCGAACCGGTGCGCAATTGCAGTTGATTGATGTCACCGTTATTTAGCAACACCTTCGCGATCAGCGCGCCATCTTTGCTGCTCTTATGCCACATCAGCACCACGTTCTTTTTTAGAATACGACGCTCCAAATGTTTTTTTGATGCTTCACCATAAGGTTGCGCCGCTTCGGGCGCATCGATGCCGTCCAGCTGGACGATGTAGGTTTTTTGTTTGCTGTCCATCACGGTGAGGGTATCGCCGTCGTTCACGTTGATCACGCGTACCTGCATTTGTTTAGCAGGTTCGGGGAGAGAAGCATGGGCATTAATGGCCATGCCCAGCACGCTACCGAGGAGTCCAATCAAAAATATGTTTCGCATAGCGGGCAAGGTGTCGTTCCCATTAGTGAAGTGACGCACACGGTTATCGGCCAGTACACGGTGGAGTTTACCCGGTGGATCAGCTTGATTGCATTGACACTCAATACCAAATCGCCAATGCTTCTTCGCACTCCACACACCACATAAGGATTACGCCATGAGTTTTGGCGACGACGCGCGGCAACAATTACATTCCATTCAGGACTTCATTCGTTGGGGTGCGAGCCGCTTCAATGAAGCCGGTCTGGTGTTCGGCCACGGCACCGACAATGCCGTCGACGAAGCGGCGGGTCTGGTGCTGAGTGTGTTGCACTTGCCTTACGAAGCAGCGCAAGGCTTGCTTGGCACACGTCTGACCGACGTGGAAAAAAAATCCATTCTGGCGATGTTCGAACAACGCATTTCCAAACGCACGCCGGTTTATGCACCGGCAGCGGCTGTATCGCCATCGCGTGCGCACTGGAGTTCTCCGAGGCGCAGGTGGACGGAGTTGACATTTCTCCCGATGCATTGGCAGTGGCGCGCATCAACGTCGACAAACACGGTGTAGCCGAACGCGTGCATCTGCATCAGTCCGATCTGTTCAATGCCTTGCCCAAAGCGCGTTACGACGTGATCGTCAGCAACCCGCCCTACGTAACTACGGCCGAGATGGCTGCTTTGCCGCCCGAATATCATCAAGAACCGGCACTTGGCTTGGAGGCCGGGAAAGACGGCTTGCAATTCGCGCTGCGCATCCTGCGCGATGCGCCCAATTATCTAGCGCCGCACGGCATCCTGATCGTCGAAGTCGGCGACAGCGAACACAGCCTAGCCGCACGGTTTCCTAAAATACCCTTCACCTGGATCGAGTTCGAACGCGGCGGCGGCGGGGTGTTCATGTTGACTGCCGCGCAGCTCAAGAAATACGCGCAGGAATTTTCCCCAAAAAAATCGCGGAAGTGAGGCCGGACGAGTTGCGACGACGCCATGCGCGGTGTCCCGGGGCGTGCTCTGCACGCCGTAGCGGACCTCGCCCACGGGGTTATGCCTGTACAAACCCGAAATATCAAAACCTGCGTATACCCGATTATGTGTGGAGCGGTCAACTGCCGTTTCTAGGTCGAAGACACGGGTGTTCGTTCACGTCAATGCGCACGAATTAGCGAACGTAAACGTAGTCGGCATTGAGCCGCTGCTGGGGTGTGTTGTTATTGCAATTTTTTTGTTAGCCTCTTCGCGCTTCAGTTCAAACAAAAAATCCAGGGAGGTGAGACAAAGTTGAGTTTCGCGCTACGTTGTTCCATCACGGTGGTGTTGCTGTGTACAGTTTGCAGCTGTGCTAACTCAAGCCTCGTTGTGCGTGAAGCGCCAATCCCATCGTCCGCACCATTACGTTTGCAACTCACCACAAGCGATGATCAAGTCAATATAGGCGCGCGGGTCAGTGTGCAGGTGCGCCTTTGGAATACGCTCGCCGTTCCACTTTACAACATCGATCTTGCGCTCATTTATGAGCCGTCGTTGCAGCCGGCCGGTGGCCTTGGGTCGAGTGTCGTGCACACCGACTATGGTGTGATGAATATCGAGCGCATAACACGGTTAGACCCCGGCGGATACGCGGAATGGTGGCTAGTGTTCCGTACTACAGCGCCTGGCGAGGCGAGCGCACGGTTCGTTGCCACGCTCACCGATGACGATGCAGCTGTTGAATCGGTGCAATGGCAGGTGGGTGATGCGCCGAGCGTACCGCACCCGGTCGTCCGTAACGATGATGCTGTGTTACTGGCGCAGGCGTATATCGAACACAGCTTGGACTATCGTGCGCGTGGCCACCTTCGCAATGAGCTGCATGCGCTTTACACCGCGCGCGTATTCATCGAACAGGCAGCGAGCTATGGGCAACAAACTGCGACGACATGGTTTGACGTCGCTGACCGTGCGCGCGAATTGTATGAGCAAGCGTTCGGGGCAGGACCCGCGCCATTGCAGCAAGCTCCATTGCCGCGGTCCAGCGTACTCACCGGCATCGTGCTCGATAAGGCCAGCCAGTTACCCATCGCCGACGCGACCGTTACGTTGCATTCAACCGTCACCGATGCGATTTATGCAATGGTAACCACCGGCGCCGACGGCACATTCCGCTTTCCGGATTTAGGCGCCGAGCCGGTGGTCATGGTTACCGAGATGAGCGGTTACATGACGACGATGCGTGCCGGTTTCGAGATGTGTCCTGAGGCAACTACGCGCTTGATTACCGAACTTGAACCTAAGCCGGTGAAGTTACATCAACCGAGCGTGGAAAGTGTGGATTTGGCCGAGTTGCATGGAACCATGACCGGTTACCGAGGCGATGGGGCGCCAGATGTTGAGATTATCTTGGTCGGCACCGACACACGCGCAGCAGTTACTGACGAACATGGCGAGTTTCGATTTACCGGCATTACCCCAGGCGACTACACCTTCGTCGCCCAGAAGCCGGGCTATGCCGCAATCGAACGTGGTGCACTTAATATCTCCCCAGGCGGCGTACTCGAAGTGCAATTCACGTTGGAGCCGGAATGACATGTTGTTGCAGATTCGGTGGCTCGATCAAAGATTTTAAATTCCTTTTTGAATGAATTGCCTGATGGACACGACCGCCAAGTTTACAATTCTTAACGCGCGATAATCATATTTTAATACTAACTCTCTAGTCTTTATCACGTTTGGTCACCATCGTTAGGTTCGCGGTTTGATTTGTCATAAATGACTTGGCAGGTCTACCGAAAACGGTGTGACAGGGAAACTAACCAGGGAAGAGATAGTGTCGTGACCGAATACTAGCGGCCAACCACAATCGTGGTTGGCGTTTAAACATCTCTGCATGCCTGTGCGGAGTCTTGTAACGGGGGTTTTATGACATCGATAAATTTACCGGGGCAACGCCTCGGAGCGGGTTCGTGCGCGTTGGTTTTTGCGTCACTGGTTGTGTTAACTGCTCCAGCGGTTTATGCCGCACCCGTCCCGGGCGGTTCACTCGATCCGCTCACTATTCCCAAGTACGTGTCAGCGCTGAATATACCGCCAGAGATGCCGGCTAAAACTATTGATCCCACCACCGGCAAAAAAACTTATGACATCGAGGTCGTGCAGTTTCAACAACAGATTCTGCCGAGATACGACATTAACAACGTCAGGCTTGGAAGGACGACGGTGTGGGGCTACGGCGCCACCGGGCAGTCAAGCACGCGCACCTATCCCGCCTTCACGCTCGAAGCCACACGCAACGTGGAGAGCGCGATTACCTGGCGTAACAACCTCACCGACAGTTCCGGCAATCCGTTGCACCACCTGTTCGCGGTGGACCGCAGTCTGCACTGGGCCAATCCCGAGCGCTTGCCATGTTTGAATCCCAGCGCGATCAACAATGCCGGAAGTAGCGGGACGGATTGCCGCCCGGATCCGCTACTCAACCAAACCAAGTTGCAGGAAATTTATCCCGGCCCGGTCCCCGTCGTGACGCATGTGCACGGTGCGCATACCTCGGCGATGAGCGACGGTTATCCCGAGGCGTGGTACCTGCCCGCTGGAAAGCACTGCAACACTCAATTTGCGTGTGT
>JACQEQ010000314.1 GCA_016200445.1 Gammaproteobacteria bacterium
CACGCCGACGTTGCCGACCTTGGCGAGAATCAAGCAGGCCAGTGCCAGCAGCACGCGCCCCAGATACTCGCGCAGGAACGGATACACCGCGCGCAGATTTTTCAGATCGGCACGATCAGCGTGCGGTGCCTGGGTGTAGCGAACATAACCGCGCATAGGGTAGTGGATCCGAGGAAGTGATGACGCCCGTGATTCTAATGCATAAGCGCCGCGTGAATGGTTGCTTTCAATTTGTAGTGCGATGTACTTAACTTGCGGCTGGCAGTATTCCTATCTGAAGACTCTCCACATGACGAATTTGTTCAAAACACTTCCCGGCAAACTAACTCTAGTGACATTGCTCGTGGCGTTCGCCGGCGGCGGCGTGTGGTACACGCAAAAAGGTGGTGCGCCCGCAGCGACTAAATTTTCGACCGCCAAAGTGCAACGCGGCGATTTGACCGTCACCGTGTCGGCGACCGGCACGCTCAATCCGGTGGTGTCGGTGCTGGTCGGCAGTCAGGTATCGGGCGTGATCCAGCGCTTGAACGCCGATTTCAATAGCCATGTAAAAAAAGGTCAAGTCATCGCGCAGATCGAGGCGTCGTTGTTTCAGACCCAGGTCGCACAGGCGCAAGCCAATCTGCATAGCACTGAAGCGATGCGCGACAAGGCGGCGGTGGCGGTGCGCGACGCGCAGCGCCAGTTAGACCGCGTCACTGAATTGCGCGGCAAGAGTCTGGTGTCCGACAGTGAATTGGACGCTGCGCGCTTCGCACAAGAATCCGCCAGTGTAGAACAGCGCGTGCGCGAGGCGGCGGTGGCACAAGCGCAGGCTTCATTGGAACAGGCGCAGGTGAGTTTCGCGCACACCACCATCTATGCGCCGATCGACGGTGTGGTGGTGTCGCGCGATGTCGACGTGGGCCAAACGGTCGCGGCCAGTTTGCAGGCGCCGACCTTGTTCACTATTGCACAGGATTTAACCCGCATGCAGATCGAGACCGAAGTGGACGAAGCCTTCATCGGCGTGGTGCGCGAAGGCCAGCCGGTCAAATTCAGCGTGTTTGCCTATCCGAGCCGTACGTTCAGCGGCCAGGTGGCACAGGTGCGGTTAAAACCGAAAGTCGAATCCGGGGTGGTGAAATACAACTGTGTGCTGGTTGTTGACAATAAAGATTCGATGCTCAAACCGGGCATGACTGCGACCGTGACCATCGACGTCGACAAGCGCGATAAAATTCTCAAGGTGCCGAATGCCGCGCTGCGCTTTGTGCCGGAGTTGCCGCAGGAGGAGCTCAAAAAAATGCGTACCGAACTTAAGCGCGGCGAAGCGTTGTTGTGGGTGGTCAATCCTGCCGGCCTGGAACCGCTGCGCGTGCAAACCGGTTTGGTGGGCGAAAAAGAAACCGAGGTCAGCGGTGCCGCGCTGGAAGAGAACATGACCATCGCCGTGCCCGAATCGGTCGCGAAAGGCGCCCAAGGCGGGCCGCGCCCGCCGGGTATGAGGTTGTTTTAGTGGCCGAACCGATTATTCGCATGGAGAGCGTGCACAAGTATTATGCGCTCGATGGTGTGCGCGTGCATGCGCTGCGCGGCATTGACTTAAATGTCATGCCTGGAGAGTTTGTCGCCATCATGGGTCCGTCCGGTTCCGGCAAGTCGACCCTGATGAACATCATCGGCTGTCTCGACGTGCCGGACTCCGGCGGTTATTGGCTGAGCGGCGCCGATGTGACGCGTATGAATGTGGATGAACTGGCGGGTCTGCGCAATCGCGCACTCGGCTTCGTATTCCAGGGCTTCAATTTGCTGGCACGTACCAGCGCCGTGGAAAATGTCGAGGTCCCACTGTTGTATGCCGGGGTCGGCCGGGTACAACGCCGCACGCGTGCCCGCGAGCTATTGCAGCGGGTGGGTTTGGGTGAGCGGCTCAATCACACGCCAAACCAGCTTTCCGGTGGTCAACAACAGCGTGTGGCATTGGCGCGCGCGTTGGTGAATCGTCCCGCATTGCTGTTGGCCGACGAACCCACCGGCAATCTGGATTCCGCGACCAGCGTGGAAATCCTGGATTTGCTCACCGAGCTCAATCAGAAGGACGGCGTGACCGTGTTGATGATTACCCATGAACCCGACATCGCCACGCGCGCGCAGCGCAAGCTGGTGTTGCGCGACGGCACGCTGGAGAGTTGAAATGAGCGCGCTAGCTGCCTTGCAACTTGCGGTACGTGCATTGTGGCGCAACAAAATGCGCGCCTTGCTCACCGCACTGGGCGTCATCATCGGCGTCGCGGCCGTGATCACGATGGTGGCGATCGGCGCCGGTGCGCAAAAACGCATCGCCAGCCAACTGGACAGCATGGGCACGAATAACCTGACCATTCGTTCCGGCAGCTCGGCACATGGCGGCGTGCGTACCGGGGTCGGTACCACACACACGCTGATGCTCGCCGATGCCGAAGCCTTGCGCGAATTGCCGGGTGTGGTCGCGGTTGCGCCGAACGTGCGTAGTTCGGTACAGGCACGGTTTCGCGGCACCAATTGGGGAACATCGGTGGATGGCGTGACGCCGGAATTTTTTGCGGTACGCGATTGGCCGTTGGCTGAGGGCGAACTGTTTACCGCGCGCGAGGTGGCGCTGGCGGCGCCGGTATGTGTGATCGGGCAGACGGTGGTGAAAGAACTGTTCGGGCTCACGCCCGCGCTCGGCGAAACGATTTTGTTCAAGAGTTTGGCTTGCCGGGTGGTCGGCGTACTGGTTGCAAAAGGGGCGTCGGCGTTCGGCTCGGATCAGGACGACGTCATCTATGCGCCGCTGACGACGGTGCAACGCAATCTGTTGGGCATTACCTACATTAACGGGATTGAGGTGCAAGCCGCCAATCGCGCGGCGGCTTTCAGCATCGTGCCTGAAATCAAAAAACTGATTCGTCAACGGCATCGTCTGCGCGATGACCAGGAAGACGATTTCCGCATTTTCAATCGAGCCGAGCTGGCGCAAACCGCCGAGACCAGTGCTCAAGTGTTTTCCTGGCTGCTCGGCAGTATTGCGTCTGTGTCGCTCCTGGTGGGCGGCATCGGCATCATGAATATCATGCTGGTCTCGGTGACCGAGCGCACCCGTGAGATTGGCATTCGCATGGCGCTGGGCGCGCGGCGCAACGATATTCTGTGGCAATTTTTGCTGGAGGCACTGATTCTGTCGGGTGCCGGGGGTGTGATCGGCATTCTGGCAGGGATGGGCGGCGCGGCGGCGCTGGCAAAATTTTCTGAATTTCAGGTGAGCGTAACGATGTGGTCAATCATTATGGCGTTCGGTTCGGCATTGCTGGTGGGTGTGTTTTTCGGATTGCATCCGGCGCGTAAGGCTTCGCATCTGCGGCCCATCGAAGCACTGCGCTATGAATAGACATCTGTTAGCGCAGTATCAATGTTGTGTGTGTAGTGGCCGATATTCACTCATGCGTCGTATGTGGATTCTATAATGGACAATGATAAAACCAATACTTCAAGTCATGAGCCGCCAGTACTGAGCATGGGCAGCGCTGAACTGCCGCCCAGAGTATTAGTAGCCGACGATTCAGCAACTATCCGCGTGGCACTGGTGCGTGCGATGCCAGAGCAGTCACAGGTTACCGAGGCAAGCAATGGTGAGGAGGCATGGAAGCTATTGCAGGAAAAAGATGAAATCGAATTAGTGATTACCGATCTGGATATGCCACGGCTAAATGGTTATGAGTTGTTGGAACGCATTCGCTCTTCGGAAATTTCGCGTATCGCCAGCATGCCGGTGATCGTCGTCACGGGTGCGGAAGATACCAAGGCAAAATCGCGCGCGTTTGAGTTAGGCGCGAATGATTTCATTTCCAAAAATGCCGACAAGATTGAAATCCGCGCCCGGGTACGCGCACATCATAAACTTGCGTTGCTGATTCACGAATTGGAAGACAGCCGAAAAATTCTCAACGACCAAGCCAACACCGACGCACTGACCAAGTTGACCAATCGCCGCGCGTTTTTTGTGCGTTCGAGCGAGGCATTGGAATTAATGCGCCGCCATGAACAGCCGTTCAGCATGTTGATGATCGATGTGGATCATTTTAAAACCATCAACGACACCTATGGCCACCAGTGTGGCGACAACATATTGGTGGAGGTTGCGCAGATCCTGACCAAGAATATTCGTACCAATGACATTTTGGCGCGCATCGGCGGTGAAGAATTCGCGATTGCGGCACCCTATTCAAACCGCTTGGCGGCGGTGGTACTCGCGGAGCGTTTGCGCAAGGCAGTGGAGAGCGCAGAATTTACTTATAATGACACGCGCGTCGCTGTGACAGTAAGTATTGGGGTGGTTGCCCAGGACAAAAATCTGCCGCTGGATATCGATCAACTTTTGGCGCGCGCCGATGCGCGTTTGTATATCGCCAAGCGACGCGGACGCAATCGTTTATGTGCCACCGACAGCGGCGAATCGGTTGACGATTACCCAGGCGACGAAGTTTCGTGCCCAAAACTCGACGATGCCTTGACGATGATTCAGCACGGCAACGCACAGGCTATGCTGGTTCATTTACCGTGTTTGTTGGACAAGACGCTGGACTTGTTTCGTCTGGCGAATACGCGTTTAGATGCCGGCATGCCGGTCGAATTGCTCGAAACTCAAATTAAAGCCCTGGTTAAACCCGCTGAGTAATTCCGGAAGATTATTAATCTCGGCCCGGGGGAGTCCAAATATTGGCATCGACTTTACGCCCCGACATCTGTTCGATGATGCCGAGTATCGCTTTGTTCTCGTCTTGATAACTGTTTAACTGCGCCGACCGATCTCGGCTCACGCGTTCCAGCAACGGCATCAGATTGAGGCGCCAGACGCCGTTTTCCTTGCGGAATTCCAGTTGAGAATTAGCCGAGCTACCGCTGATAGAAAGTTCGCCACCCGCGTAATTTCCGTAAATATTGATAGTGCCAAGCTCATAAGGCGCGACCGAGTCTTTAGCGACCCATTGATTTTTCACGCCATAGGCAAAAATGTCTTTACCCTGCATTTTGCGTAGCGTCACCGCTGAGACGTTGTGACGAATTGCCAATACAACGAGCCGGTTAAAGCTGGGCAATTCTTTCAGTTCATTTGCATCGGCAGCGAGTGCGTATTGTCGAAGCTGGTCGTAGTGACGAAGTGTTTTTTCGCTGACCAGATCGGCAGCTTCATTGCCAAGGTCGTTTAACAAAGCATATTTGTAAGCGCTGAATATTTGCCGTACTGCTTGTTGGTCGATGCTTTCATCAACATTGGCACGTGTCGGCATTACGCAGCCGTTTAACCAAGGTATTAACGCGATGAGAAACAGGTAACGTCGTAGCATTTTTTGATCCCCGAATACCAGATAGCCCGTATCAAGAAACTGCAAGCAGAAGCGAAGTCGTGCTTATATGTTTGGGTTAAGTCAGAGTTTTTACGCCGCTCGGCGTACCCAGCAGCATTACATCTGCAGAGCG
>JACQEQ010000315.1 GCA_016200445.1 Gammaproteobacteria bacterium
AATTTTACATTCAGGTAAATTTTTTCTAGAACATCGGGCGGTACCGTAGCGTCGATGTGATTTACTACGAATTGTTCGAATGATTTATCTTTGTTCGTCAACGCGCATAGCTTTCCGCATTCGTCAAAATTTCTTACCAATAAGCGTACGATGGACTCACTGTAACCTTCCCAGATAGCGCCATCATCGCAGTGCGCATAATTCAGATAAGAAGTGTAAACCGACCCCCAATTCGACAGCCTCGAAGATTCGGATTCGGCGCGTTTTGCTTCGTCTGGTGCGCAGCTATTAACACTCGCCGTGGCGGGTAAGAACATCGTGAGTAGAAGTAACAGGATGGAAAATTTAACACTACATTTAACACTACGAAGTACCTTTGTATGGCGCATTGAATCATCCTTGTTCTATCGATTGAATCGGCGGTTTCAAACTGAAATTGGATTTGTATTGCTAGGGAAAATAACCCCCGAGGTTTTGGCTCGGGGGGCTCGAACATTACTTTTTCACATAACTTACACGGCTAGTTATTGGGTGCCCCGTCGTAAATCCAACGGATAATCAATGGATCCACACCGCTCCAGAAACCTGCATGGGGCACATCGCCATTCATTTTGCGCACGTACAAACTATTTGCGACGTCGTTGAAATCAATCCGCTCAACCATACGGCGATAGAAAAGATTTTTGTCGATATCGTGATTCTGGTCCAAAAAAGTTGGCCCGAGATTATTGTAGTGGCAACCGCGACAACCCCTGGCACCTAAACTCGTAGAAACTTGTGTCGCAAAAGACAATGGGGAGGGCGGCGCGTCAGCAACTGCCCTAACCCGACTAATCGATGCACTACTACTACCTTTTGCGTTATTCACGACTAGTGAAAGGAAATAGTCCCCTTCCACGTCCGGTGTAAATGTGGGTGTTGCGGTAGTGTCACCTGTGAGCACCGCAGCACTGACATTCTGATTAGTTCCAAAAGGGGAGTATGACATTGTCCATTTATACCCGGTCGCAAACACACTTCCTTTACCGTTCAAGGTTATCGGAAAGCCCAGCGGCAGATCGCGTAGAAGATTAAGACCGGCATTCGCCACCGGAAACCCAGGCTGGCGCGTATTAATGTCTACACCAAGAAACTTGGCCAACAATGCTGCTGGTGGGTTACTGGTCGATCCATCTTTTGACCAGAAGTGATTCTGATAAGTCCGCCGCGCCATTGGCATCAAGCCTTTGTCAAACACCAGACTTGCCACTTGTTTGCCGTAAACGCCGATGAATTTATCGTAACTGGCGAAGTCGGCTTCGTTGCGCCGCATGGTCCCGCGTTGTGCGTGACATGCGCGACACGTTGGACCCACCACTTTCAGATATAACTCGGTGGGGTAAAGACCTGATCCGACGGCGGGAAGCAGCCAACCCTTGGGTATAAACTGATTGTTGAAAGTGGGGTTGGGCGTCGGGTTAGCCGCCGATGTTCCGCCATACCAGCCGCGAATTAATTCCACTGGCGCGGGCAAATATGCGCCATCGGGCGTGCCGTTGAAATGAATCGACCACTGGTTAACGGTTCCACTATTACCAGCGAGAACGTCGGTCACGACGAGCTTCCACGTCCCATTCGGATCGATCCCGTTGAATTTATTTAAGGACACAAAACCAGTATTTAAGGTTGGCAGATAGATTCCATGACGCTCCGACGGCGGAGCCTGATCAAACACGCCCCACATGCGTTCTGCATCATCGCTAAAATACATATTGCGAAAATTTGGACCACCGTTATATGGGGGCGGCAGCAACCCATGACTCCCCGAGGCAAGATCGAGTATTTGCCCGTTAGGTGCGATTATACTGATGCCTACATCATCTGCGTTTGGATGGGTAATCCCCGGAAACGTCGCATCTCCGTCAATCGATACGATGAGTTGATTGATCGGCCCTTTAACTCCCGACACGGTGAGCGGAATAGTGACCCCATTGAAATCATTATCTGGAATCGCAACGCTACCGGTCCAAGTTACCGTTGACGGCTGCGGGTAGGTCGCCAATACCGCCTGATTGAATTTCTTGAACTGTGGTTCCTGCGCGGCACGCGAGAGACTGGGATCAACGGTGTCGTACACAAAGGTGTCTAAATCCCAAGGCAACCACTGCGTGTTGGTATTGCCGAGATCGGGATAGACGCCGTTTTCCAACGCCTTCGGCGCACCGCCGTGACAGACATTGCATAGACCCGGCACCGCCCGCGCACCGCGTCCGTCGAGGTTGGCGTTCGTCACAAGATTGTCGGTACCTTGTAACGCGTTATGCGCATACACGTAGAACTTGGTGTATTTCGGACCAAGCAGCTCGCGGTTCGGGGGGGCGGTCGTGATCGTGGTGTCTTTTACTAAGTAGAGGTAAGTATCCACGGCACTGGTGAGCGTGATCGTCACACTCGTGGCGGTGGTCACACGCAGCGGGTAGGACGGGTTACCCGGTGAGGTATAGCTGCGCCCCCCTGAGCTGGCCCAGCTTCCAGCAATGTTGTTCACAATGCCGGTGGATTGCAGCGTGAAGGTGCCAGCCCGACCGGTGTAGTAAGTTGCTGCCACCATCCGATAGTTGCCCGGCTGCAACACGCGGGTAATTCTCGAATTGTAGTTGGTGGTGCTGATGTCGTCGTTATAGGCAAGCAGACTAGTGGTCGTCGTGGTCGTACCGGTGACCGGTGCATAGGCACCGGGTGTACCGCTGTAATCCATGCACACGGTCGCGACTAAATCGCGTTGCAACTTGGCGTTGTCAAGCTTCACCTGATCCGGCACATCTACGCTGCCGAACTGCGCGCCGCTGCCGCCGTAATTTTCAACACATGACGCCACGCTGCCGTCCTTGTTCACACGTGTAGTCATGCGCCGGCCGAAGCCAAGGTCAGCATTGTTAATGTAGATCGCTTGCGCATCCACGCAGGCGGCGAGGCCGGTTTCCTTTCTGAAATCCGCCAGGGTTCGATGCGTAAACGTCGGATCGATTGCGTTGTAATACGCCGTCGCGGTAACGTCGTCTTCCTTAAACAACGGCGAGGTTTTATTTATAAACTGCAAAAATCCGTTTTGATCGTCAGGAACGCCGGCCGGTGTATCGGGCTGCGCCCAGGTCATCGAACTACATAACAACAGTGATGAAAGCGGAAACGCCAACCTGGCGCACCAAGGTTTGAACGCTGTGCTGGGTTGTTTTAGTAGCGGTAAAAGCCGCATGGAAAATCCTCCTTGTACCGAATGATGGATGGGTTTGCTTTCAGTGAAAGCGTGCCCGTTCGATCCCTCTTCCGCCAAGCCACGAATCGCCCGCAACCGACGCACAACGAAGAACAACAGGATGGGTACTGCACTTCGACCGATACGACTTGCGTACTGAACAACTTCGAAAAACATGCGCCGGAGTTGGCGCGGATTTTTTCAGTTTCCTTTATATGTTGATATTCGCCCCCTGTTGCCATCGTTTACCACGCGTAGTGTGCAAGCAGCATGCTCCTCACACAATAGGACTTTCGTCCCAAATATTGTTGTAAGTATTGATTGTCGGAACGTATGCGCTTATGTTGTCGCACGACACACTCACCAGGGCAGGTATCGTGTCCTTACGCATTCTCATCATTGACGACCATCCGCTGTTCCTCGATGGCATGGCATCGGCGCTGCGGCGCTTCGACGACGACGCTGCGATTGAAACCGCCGCCAATGCCGAAGACGGGCTGGCGGCAACGCAAGCGCGTGAGTTCGATCTGGTGCTACTCGATCTGAATCTGCCAGGAATGAACGGGCTCGCCGCGATCAATGAATTTCATCAACGCTTTCCGGCGCTACCGGTCGTAGTGTTGTCGTCGTCGGAACGGCCAGATGATATCCGCCAGGCCATCAACGGCGGCGCGCTGGGATTCATTCCGAAAACATCGTCCACGCACGCCGTCTTCGAAACGCTGCGGCAAGTACTTGAAGGGAGGGTGTGCGTCCCAGCAGAGTTCTCGGCAGACAGCTCCAAACAGCCGCTGCCGGTATTCACTGCTCCGCGCAACATCGAATGCGGTGTGCTGTCGTTGCGCCAGATGGAAGTGCTCGCCTGCTTGTGTCAGGGCCTTTCGAACAAGCAAATTGCCGACGCGCTTTTGGTATCAGAGAAAACAGTCAAGAACCACGTGAGTTGTGTTTTCCGTGCGCTGGGAGTGGTCAACCGCACGCAGGCGGTGTTAGCCGCAAAGAAAACGGGAATGTTCGCCGGGTAGTCACCCAGACGTGCGCTTACGCAGCAGGTTGGCCATCAGCGTGCGTAGCTTTGCCGGATTCAGCGGCTTGTGCAGGATCAGCAAGCCGCTGGCGGCCGCCTCGCGCAAACGTTCCGGACCGGTGTCGCCGGTAATCAGAAAGGCTGGAATATCGGTATTGAATTCGTGCCTGACGTTTTCAATAACGGCGATCCCGCTTTCTTCCTCGCGCAACCGGTAGTCGGAGATGATGAGATCCGGCGCCTGTTCGATGGTGGCAAGCTTTTGCAACAGTTCCGCACCGGAGCCCGCCGCGACGACGTCGCACGACCACTTGCGCATCAGGCTCGTCATACCTTCTTGAACGGCAAGCTCATCGTCGACAAAGCAAACCAGTGTGCCACGAAAATCGAACGCACCCTCAAGCGCCTCCGGCACCGCACCGGAAACCTGCGTCGGCTCGCCGCACGGCACTGTTACTCCGAATACCGTGCCTCGGCCGGGTATGGACCGTAACGTGACCGGATGATGCAACAATTTCGACAGGCGGTCGACGATGGCAAGCCCCAACCCCAAACCTTTGCTGCGGTCGCGCTCGGGATTGCGCAGTTGATAGAACTCGCGAAAAATGTCGTGATGCTGCTCCTGTGGAATACCAGGCCCAGTGTCCCAGACCTCGATCAACGTGGATGCACCGCGCCGTCGCGCGCCCACCAGTACGCCGCCGCGCTGCGTGTGCTGCACCGCATTGGAGACCAGATTGCGCAAGGTGCGCTCAAGCAGGATCGGATCGGTGCGCAGGTAAATTTCGGCAAGCCGCACGCTAAATCGTAAATTCTTGGCCCGCGCCAATGATTGATACTGACCGCCCACACGTTCAAGAATCGGCGCGAGCGGAACGGTTATGACATTGGCAGTGATGATGCCGGCGTCAAGCTTGGACACGTCGAGCAAGGCGTTAAAGAGTTCCTCCATGGCGTCGACCGAACGGCGCGCATTGGACAGTACGGATTGCTCGGCTGCGGGCAGATCGGATTCTTGCAAGGTCTGCACGAACAAACCCAGCGCGTGCATCGGCTGACGCAAATCATGGCTGGCGGCGGCAAGAAAGCGCGACTTGGAAATACTGGCTTCTTCCGCGATCCGTTTCTGTTCGCGCAATTCGTCGATTAAATCAATATTCTCGAAGCGCAGTTTGATCGACTCGGTGATCGAGCGATGCACGTTGTGCACAAAGCGCGTGGCGACGACTGCATAGATCAGCGCCATCACCGCCGGGATGACGTGAATCAGATCGCCCTCCCGAAAGAACGGCAGGGGCGCGAGCGTCAGCGACGTGTACATAAATCCGTAGAACGCGGGGAGGTAGGAAATCGCCGCGAAGGCGGCACCGAGGCTGACCCCAACCGTGCCCAGCAACAAGAACACTTGATAGGAATATTCGCCGACCGGATAAAGCACGTTGGCGCCGATACCCCAGGTAAAACCGGATAGTGTGTAGGCAACGGCCGCGTAGGCACCCCAACGTCGCGCATCCGACGGCGGCGGATTGAGCTGCACATACCGTCGCCAGAGCAGATAACGCGCAATGGTCAGGCACCAGACGACTGCGAGCCAGGCGACGATCACCGACAGACTTACCACGCCGGTCATGGTATAGGCGATCAGGCACGCCACGATGGTGACGCCGATAAACGCGCTCGGCATGCTGTCGTAGTAGGTGCGGATTTTTTCCGCCGCAATTAGCAGATCGCGATCAGACGCGATGGTCTTTGCATCGTCCGATGATGAAGCACCGCGCCGGTCTGCAGAATCAGTCATGTACGGCAGTATAAAGCCGTGCCATCGCAGCACCTGTAGAAAATTACATCTGCGCGCCGAGCACGGGCGCGTCCAGCCCGCTTGAGCGGGCGCCCCATAAACTCAACGGTTGCGACTGGACTGCGACGATTTCTGATTTTGCTGCAGCGCTTGATTCGCCAAGTACTCTTCGTACGTGCCGCTGTAATTGATCACGCCTTCCGGCGTCAGCTCGACGATACGTGTCGCCAACGACGACACGAATTCCCGGTCGTGACTGACGAAGATCAAGGTGCCGGGATAGTTTTCCAACGCGGTGTTGAGCGACTCGATGGATTCCATGTCGAGGTGGTTAGTGGGTTCGTCGAGGATCAAGACATTTTTCTTCAGCAGCATTTGTTTGCCGAACAGCATGCGGCCCTGCTCGCCGCCGGAGATGATTTTTACGGATTTTTTACTGTCGTCGGTTGAAAACAACAGGCGCCCTAATACGGCGCGCACGGCTTGTTCGTCGTCGCGCGGCTGCTTCCAGTAACTCATCCAGTCGAACAGATTCATGTCGGTGGAAAAATCGGCAGCGTGATCTTGCGCCATGTAGCCGACGTCGGCGTTCTCGGCCCATTTCACCGTGCCGTTGTCGGGAGCAAGCTCGCCGACCAGCGTGCGCAGCAAGGTGGTCTTACCGATGCCGTTGGGTCCGATCACGGCGACGCGTTCGCCCGCCTCGACCGCAAGATCCAGCCCGCGAAACAACGGACCATTGTCGAATCCTTTGCTCACGCCCTTCATTTCCACGGCCAGGCGATAGAGTTTTTTATCTTGATCGAAGCGGATAAACGGATTCATGCGGCTCGACGGTTTGATTTCGGCGAGCTCGATCTTTTCAATTTGCTTCGCGCGCGAGGTCGCTTGCTTTGCTTTGGAGGCATTGGCGGAAAAGCGGCTGACGAACGATTGCAAATCGGCAATCTGGGTTTTCTTCTTTTCGTTGTCCGCCACCAGCTGACTGCGCACCAGCGACGAGGCGGTCATGTATTCGTCGTAGTTGCCGGGATACACGCGCAGCTCGCCGAAATCCATGTCGGCCATGTGCGTGCACACGCTGTTCAAAAAATGCCTGTCATGCGAAATGATCACCATGGTGCTCTTGCGTTCGTTGATCACGCCTTCGAGCCAGCGAATGGTATTAATGTCAAGATTGTTGGTCGGTTCGTCGAGCAGCAGAATTTCCGGATCGGCGAACAAGGCCTGCGCCAGCAACACGCGCAATTTCCAGCCGGGCGCGACTTGACTCATCGGACCATTGTGCAATTCCAGTGGAATGTCGAGACCGGAGAGCAGTTCACCGGCGCGCGCTTCGGCAGTGTAGCCGTCGAGCTCGCCGAACTGCACTTCGAGTTCAGCGACTTTCATGCCGTCGGCTTCGCTCATCTCGGGCAGCGCGTAAATGCGGTCGCGCTCCTGCTTCACGTCCCAAAGTTTGGTGTGGCCCATGATCACGGTGTCGAGCACCGAAAATTTTTCGAATGCAAATTGATCCTGGCGCAATTTACCGAGGCGTTCATGCGCGTCGATAGAGACGTTGCCGTTACTGGGCACCAGATCGCCACCGAGTATTTTCATAAACGTGGACTTGCCGCAGCCGTTAGCGCCAATCAACCCGTAACGATTGCCGTTACCGAATTTAACGGAAATATTTTCGAACAAGGGCTTGGGCCCGAACTGCATGGTGATATTAGCTGTAGAGATCACGACGTTTTTTCCATACCGACAACGCCACCACGCTAAGGAGGGGTGTTGAGTTAAAACGAAAAAAAGTGCCGGGTATTGAAGAGGCTGGAACCGGCGTAAAACGACGGTGTGCGCTTAGCAATAATGAACAGGCTGCCGACACAACGGCGCGCATTGTCGCATATTTTTGCCGGTTTGAGGCCGGTGATCTTCCGGGACGCGGGGTTCACTGAAACCCATTGCTCGGCCTAATAAAACCGTATTGACCGGCAAAAATGTCTGCCGGTCAATGCGGTGGTCTAGTTAACTTGGAACAGATACTTACTTGAACACCGCCCGCATAATCTGCGAGTCGGTCGGGTTAAATTGCGTCCAGACCAGACTACCTCTGGCGTTCATCGAGATGATGCCGTCGTCGACCGTATTTTTGGTGAGCTGCGTTTTAGCTCCGGTCGTCGCTTGATAGGTAAACACCTCGTAGTCGCTACCGTCGTAGAAAGACCAGGCTGCGTCACCGTTATCCGCCAGTACCAATTCGAAAACACCTTGGTTCTGCGTATTGGTTAACTGGACGATTTGCTTGGTCGATGCGACATAAAGATTGGATAGGTAGTTGCTGCCAACAATCGATGTCCATGCCACATCCCCGCGCGCGTTGATCTGCTAGTTGCCGTAAACCGCATTATCGTTGTTCAGCTGACGGACTTAGACTCCGCAGACACGTACAAAAAATTTTCCGCCCGGTGGGAGTAGCGGCGGACCAAACCGCGTCGCGTTGTGCGTTGATCAACGGGTTTTCGTTATAGAGGGGCGGTCTGCTGATTTACGTCGTTGCATACCCGGCCGCGTATGCTGTCGAACCGGCTAATGAGACGACAAGACCGATTGACACTTTGTTGAGCATCATGGCGCTGCTCCTTGCAAAGGCTGGAAGGAATAAAATTTCACAACGTCAACACTGGATACCACACGACCCTGGTATCCAGCGCGACGATGGAATAGAGGAAAACCCTACGAGGAAGTTCCGTTCCGTGGAACAACTTAAAAGCCTTACGCTTTAACCCCGCTTCATTTCCTTCACATCAACCTACAGCGTCGGATTTACAATGCGTAATGCAGATTGATATTGAAGCCGTTCGATTTTGCCACCTGAGCCGGGTCGCCGGTGTCTGCACGCTTCAGTTCGCTGGTCAAAGCGGCTGTGACTTTCAAGTTTTGCGCCGGCTTGTACATTGCGCCGAGACTCAACACGGATTCTTTCGAATCTTGATCCGCGCCATTGTCGGTCATGTCGTAACGCGCAATACCCATGAACTGTTTGGTAAACGGAATATTGGCTTGTAATGTGAAACCGAAAATTTTGGGGCGATTATCCGTCCCGCTATCGCGCGTGTATTGGGCCAGCAAATCGGCGGACGGCAGGCGTAGATTCCCGGCGATACCCAGCACGCGCGTATCGACCCATGCCGACGCTTCGTCTACAAAATGCGAGTTATAGTAAAGAACTGACACTGACCCTGTTTTTGGAACATCCAGCCGGCCCACCGCCCAAAAGTCAAGATTGCGCTGGTCAGCCGGTGCCCGGCCGAATTCCGATTCCGGTGGATTGGCTACCGCCGTCGCCCAGAAGAGGTTATCGGCGTAGCCGTAATACTCGATGGCATGGCGTGGCGTCAGCCCGGAACCCACATGGGCAAATCCTCCCTTGCCCGCGTCGGGGCCGGAATAAACACCGACGTGGTCAGTCTTGGCTTTAAATGCTTCGGCGGCGATGCTCGGGAATGACGTCCACTCGGTCGGGTCCAGCGATCCAGTCCGAAGATTTGCCACGGTGGAGCCGCCGAGATTGGTCGCGCCGATGAAAAATCGGTCAGCCTCAACCGCACCGCTTTCCGGATCCAGCTCCATCTCCATGAACACCGGAATATCTTTAGCCAAGGTGCCGGTGGCCAACAAGGACAGCGTGGTCGGCGCGCCCACGTGAATATTTTTCGAATCCGTATCTTTCGACAACGCGTCGACCACGCCGTAAATACTGAACAGGTTAGACAGATTATTCAGATACAGATCGGAGGCGATTTTCTTGCCCTCGTCTGCTGCTTGTTCTTTGTTCTGGCCAGGAGCATCGAGACTCACGCCTTCTTCGCCGCGCACCTGGAAACCGTTGCGTAAGTAACGTTCGCCGCGCTCGTTCAAACGCGGAAACATCTCGCTATGGCACTTGTTACACGCGGCGCCGGTGGCACGTGCGAATGCCGGTGTGGCGTTCGCATCTTTGCCCACAACGAATACGGCGGCAAAAAATACGCTTGCAGCCAAAATCAAGCGTGCGGGTACGGCGATCCGTTTAAACATACACAGCTCCTCTGGGTTGAAAATTTTTATTGTTTAACAGCAACAAAATCCGTGTCGCCCTGGTTCAGCGCCAGCGTGTAGCCGAACGAAACATAATGAATGCGCCCTTCGGCATAATCATCATGCAGCGCGAAGCCGATGTTGTAGGTCTGATCCGGTTGTATGTTGTGGCGACCGATTTCGTCGACTTTGAGCTTACGGCTCAACGTCACGCTCCACTGGCCGCTCTTGAGTTCCGCGCTGGCTTCAACCAGCGGCGTCTTCGAGGTGTTGCGTTTATCCAGGATATAACCCTCTTTAACGTTCACGCTCTGATCGCCCTTTACTTCCGCCTGCCAGAACTCGAGAAAGTTTCCTCCGGCAACCAAGCTGGCCAGCTCGGCGTCGGGCTTAACATTATCTCCGCCGCCCCGGCGCGTAATCGCGGTGCGCGACGCCCCCAGATACAGCGAACGTTTGGCATCCGCCGCGCTGGCCATGCCGCTCGCGTCGTCGTGACACGCGCCCCAACATCCGGCGATGCTCGACTCCTTCACCTGTTTGTTGGCCATCATCATCGCAACCTTCACCGGATGATCCGCGTCTTTTTTGGTGCCGCTGTGAAATCCGGTGTCTTTCCAGGTCATGCGTACATAAATCCTGGCGGCGTCGCGCGCAATCTTGATATTTACCGGAATCGACCCGGGCTTGCCGACGATCGGGGCCGGTTCCATCTTTTTACCGGTGACCATTTTCTTGCCCATATCGGTTTCTTCGGTATCGTGACACTCACGGCATTTACCGCCGGTACGCACCGTCTTGGCTGCACTGTGATCTGACAACACCCACTCCCACGATGCCTGTCCCGGGTAAAACAAAACGATATCGAGTCCTTTTACCGAACCCCAGCTCACCGCCCAGGCGCTGGGTGATGACAATATCAACGCACAGGCAACCGCACCCAGCGTCGCGATGGCGCGACGGAACCGTTTCATTGAAATTCTCCGCACTTAAA
>JACQEQ010000329.1 GCA_016200445.1 Gammaproteobacteria bacterium
CGCAACAAGTAAAAATCGTGCTGGAAACGCTCAGCATCGATGCCTTCGATAAAATGATCGCCAAGTCGCGCAACGAAATGGTCGACAGCTGGACCACCGGCGGCATGAAAAACACCATGAAAATTTTCTTCGACTCGGCGCAGCACATCATGGAGCAGGTCAACTGGCAGGCCGACAAATCCAATGAGTTGGTGCAGGCAATATACCAGCGCTTCCGCGATGAGCATGATCTGGCGGATGTGAAGTCGACGCTGTTCTCGACCAAAAAATATATCGCGCAATTACAGCGCCTGCATAAAGAAGCCGAAGCGTTCCGCGACAGCCCGGTAACCACCATGACCGAGCAAAGCTTTGTCGTAAAAAAATTCTTTGTGTCGCTGGTCAGCCACGTGCGCAATGTCTATTTTCAGGCCAAACAAGATGCCGAGAACTGGGCCAAGTCGGTAATGAATCCGCTGGGTACGCGCATCAAGGAGCGCAAACGCCAGTTAGACGAGCACCTGGAGAATTTGAAAAAAATAAAAATGTCGCGCGAAAAGCTCGAAGAGAAAATCGTCGAACTCGAAGCGCTGTGTGCGAGCCTGGGCAAGCAGCTCGCAACCATTAATGCGTTGCTCGATGCGATCAACACACCGTTACCGACGCACACTACCGAGCAGGCGCCGCTGCAGGCGGCGGTGGGATAATTCCATTTCCAACTCAGAGCGATATGTCGTTGCCCTGCCTTGCCGTGCTACAGCACTGTCTGCGGCAGGGCGCCTAATCTCGCTTTGAATTGGAAATGGAATAACATTAGTTGCTGTGCACAAACACCACCGCGTCGCGGTCCTCATACACTCTTCGCCATTCACGCTGCACGTGCAAATAATCGACCAGCGCATAACGTTCACCGGTAAACCGATTGCTGGGCGGTAGCATAATCACGTCGAACTGTTCGCGGCGCAGCAATTCGATTCCGCTGGGTGTGGCCCACAAGATGTGCCGATAGGGTTCCAGCCGTGAACTGTCAAGCATGCGCCCATCCACGTACAGATGTGCGTTCGAACCTAAGCGCCAGAGCAAGTAACCGCCCCACTGCATGTGATTAAAAATCTTGCCCGAGAAATTTTTGTCGCCCAGTACTTCGAGCGCGGTAACCGGAAATAGACTGCGATTGACGCCGCAGCGCAATGCCATGCCATTTTGCACGCCCAATGCAATGGCTGAGCTCGCTATCAGCAGGAGTAAAGCGATGCCGTAGCGTGAGGATAAGCGGCTGGGCTTGACGTTAAACGCGCGGCTAAGTCCGCTGGCCAAATACGGTCCGGTAATAAAAATAAAAAACGCCAGATAGCGGTACGACCAGGCCCCGATCACACCCAGGAATATCACCAGCGCAAGGCGCGGCCGGTCATGACGCCATAAGCCCACGCAGGCGATCAAAGCTAAACAATAAAGCACGGCCACCCATATTTGCGGCACGATATTGCCGAGTTGGTAGAGAGCAAATGAGCTGGTGTATTCCGACGTCGCAGCTTGTAGTGCCGAGCCTTCTAGAGCGAACAGATACCGGTAGGTGGTGAGGCCGTTGGGGGCAAGCAGTGTTGCGGCAATGAAGGCAACCACTGCGAGTGCAAGCGCGCCATGTTGAGCGCGAAAGCTTTGTTGTTGACGATCGTGCAACCACAAGACCGCAACATAGAGCGGTAATAACGCAACCGCCAATAACACCGCGCCGTGGGTATTGGCCCACGCCACCGCGATGAGAGGCAACACCCACAACCATGCCTGCGCTCGGCTGCGTGCATAGTTTTCCAGCGCAACAAACGTCACCGTTGCGAACAGGTAAGAAAATAATTGCGGTCGCTCGTTGGTAAAGCCTAAAGCAAGCAGGCCACTGGGAATTAATATCGCCCAATTCGCCCAGGTTGCCGCGCCCAGCCGATGTGCGCGCCAAAATAACAAGCCCAGGCACCCGGTCAGTAGCAGCGCGCGTGTTGCGATTACGCCGTTGCTGCCCCAGTGGTCGAACAGTTCAAATAACAACACCTGACCCAGCCACTGACCACGTAACACAGTGTTGTTACGCACACTGTCGGCGGCGGAGTACATGCCGAACGGATCGGTGAGCGGCAATGCGCCGTGCGCCGCGATCCATTGCCCGGCGGCGATGTGCCACCAGAAATCGGAGTCAGAAATCGGGGTGTAAACGAAGGCGAAGAACGTAACCAGCGCGATACCGGTACACGCGGCGATACGCCGATTCATGAGCGCTTTTGCAACACCGCTAACGCGCTACAGCCCCAGGGGAAACGCGCGTGACGCAGCCAAAATGTTTCCGCATTGAATGTGGCGTACAACACACGGTCGATCAACGGGCCATGTTGTTGCAAATCGCTGTGCGAGGTGTTGGTCTGTTGCGGCGAGAGGTAGCGCGCAACCGCAATTAACGGCAGCAGCAGTGTGTTGAAGTGCGACGTGAAATGCGTTTGCACTGGCAATTTTTCCCACAGTGCACGCAACGTGGTCAGCGTGTAACGGCGATGATGACCCAGTGCTGCGTCGTGCGGGCTCCACAGCCAGGGATGCGCGGGCACGGTAATGATTACCGTGGTGCCGGGTTTTAATTCCGCGACCAGATCGTGTAAAAAGTCATGATCGTGCTCCACGTGCTCCAGCACGTCTGCCAGCAACACGATGTCGTAATCGTGCCAGCGCCCGCGCAACAGCTCGCGGAAGTCACCGCAGAACACTTCACCGGGCACGCGCTGCTTGGCAAACGCCACGGCGGAAGGC
The DNA here is from genome assembly GCA_016200445.1 of Gammaproteobacteria bacterium. Taxonomy (GTDB): domain Bacteria; phylum Pseudomonadota; class Gammaproteobacteria; order SG8-11; family SG8-11; genus UBA6921. The sequence goes on from JACQEQ010000329.1 coordinate 2,776, forward strand.
GCGGCATCCACTCCCGTCACTGCACCAAAACGCGGTGCAAAATAGCGTAAATTGCCACCGGTGCCGCAACCGATTTCCAGCAGGTGCTTGCGTTGTTGCGGCGCATATTTATCCAGCGCTGCGCCGATAATGTTGCGGCGCGCGCGAAACCACCAGTGCTGATCTTCAATCGCCGCGTGAATCGCGAATTCGTTGGGGTCCATGCATTCTCATCCTTTCCGTTGTAGGCGGCTGTTACAAATCGTAGTCATAATCGATGATCAAGGGTGCATGATCGGAAAAGCGTTGGGTTTTGTAAATTTCCGCCGCGCGCGCCGCCGCACCCAATTTCGGCGTCGCGATCTGGTAGTCGATCCGCCAGCCCACATTCTTCGCCCACGCTTCGCCACGATTCGACCACCAGGTGTATTGGTCAGGCTCCTGGTTGACGACGCGAAACGCATCCACCCAGCCGCACTGGGTAAACAGGTCATCAATCCATTCACGTTCGGGCGGCGTGCAGCCGGAATTTTTTTGATTGCTTCTAAAATTGCGGATGTCAATTTCGCGATGCACGGTGTTCCAGTCGCCGCACACAATGTAGTCGCGGCCACTGCGACGCAGCCGTGCGAGCTCGGTAGTGATCTGCTCCATGAACGCGACACTCAACGCGCCAAAATCCGCCTGAATATAGCGCCCTTCATTGTCGCAGCGCTCGAAGCCCAAACCGACTACAACCTGATCCGGTTTGCGCCGACTGTAAATCGCGACGCCGCTGTAACCTTTCTTGACCGCATCGAAGTAGCTGCAGTGATAGTTGGCCGGATAAAACGGATCGGGGTCGAGCTGATGCTCTTGCGCTTTGGTTTCCTGAATGCAAATCACGTCGGCATTTTGCGCGTGCATCCATTCGAAAAAACCTTTTTTTGCGGCAGAACGGATGCCGTTGAGGTTGGCGGTGATGATGCGCATATGTGAAATAGACCGAATTCAGTCTACCGTATCCCTCGCTTGGCTTTGTACAATGCCGCACATTCTAAACAATGCGGCGCCAACACACATGCAAAACTACCAACGTGATTTTTTGGAATTCGCTATCGCTCGCGGTGTACTGCGTTTTGGTGAGTTCACCTTAAAGTCTGGTCGCAAGAGCCCGTACTTTTTTAATGCTGGGCTGTTCAACAGCGGTGAGAGCCTCGCGCGGCTCGGGCGCAATTACGCGGCGGCGCTGGAGCGCTCCGGCATTCACTACGACATGCTGTTCGGGCCCGCCTACAAAGGCATTCCGTTAGCAGCCGCAGTCAGCATCGCGCTCGCCGACCATCACGGCAAAGACGTGCCGTATGCGTTCAACCGCAAAGAAGCCAAGGATCATGGCGAAGGCGGCATGATCGTCGGTGCGCCACTCAAGGGCCGCGTGTTGATCGTCGACGACGTGATTTCCGCCGGTACGTCGGTGCGCGAGTCGGTGCAGATCATCGAAGCCAACGGCGCGACCCTGGCCGGTGTCGCGATTGCGCTGGACCGGCAGGAACGCGGCACCGGTAATCAATCTGCGATCCAGGAAGTGCAAGCGTCGCTGCATGTGCCGGTGGTTAACATTGTGAACCTTGACGCGCTGATCGACTATTTGTCGGAGCAATCGGCGATGACGGCAAGCGTTGTGGCGATTAAGGCGTATCGCGCGCAGTACGGAGCCACGTAGGAAACGACGCAAAGTCCTGCATTCAAAGTACCGGAGAGACCGTTCAGCGAATTGACTTCATAAAAGCTGCTATGCAATATCATGAATCATCGTTGCACGCTCAAGGAGGAGTGCAGATGGATGATATGTCGCTTGTCGTGATTTTATTCGTGGTGTTGTACATCGTGGTTTTGATCTGGATATTAAACGACTCCAATTAATGTCTTCATCCCGGTGTGGAGTTCCTCGTTTGATGCGGGGGGAAGTATCTTTTGCGCGAAAACAGTATCCATTGACTCCTGCGCCTTAGCCGACGATCAACTTCATCCCCACCAAAATTGTCACGATCTCGTACCCACGCTTGATCCACGCATTGCCTTTCACGATCGCCAGATGCGCGCCTAGGTAGCCGCCGATCAACGAGCCAATCAGCAAGGCCGGTAACCACGACCATTTAATTTCTCCCAGCAAGCCCAGCGTGACCGCGCCCGCGCCGTTCCAGAACATGCCGACTAATATGAGCGTGTAAGCAACCGCGCGCTTGTAGTCCAGCCCGAACCAGCGCACGAGCCAGAGCGTGACAAATAATCCGGTGCCGGAAGTTAATGAGCCGTTGAGCACGCCGATGATAAGCATCACCGCACCGCCGATCACGTAACCGGAGCGGTCGCGGTGAATCGGTGTGTGGAATTGGCCGAGCGACGGTTTGAATGCGGAATACACGCCCATTGCTGCCGTGAGCAGACCCAACGCGATTTGTGCAACGCGATCCGGCACGGCGAGGATCACGCTTGCGCCCAACACTACGCCGGGCAAGCCCGTCGCCAGAATGAACAGCGCGAAGCGCCGTTCCAGCGCTTCTTCGCGCAAATTGCGCAACGTGGCGCCGATGCCTAGCGCCACGCTCGCGACCTTGTGCGTAGCGAGCGCGATGCCGAATGGCAGGCCCAGAAAAATCAACGCAGGAAATTGTATTAACCCGGCCCCGCCGCCCGCGAACGCGGAAAACACGTTGGCGACGAGGGAGACGAGGAAGAGGATGAGCTGGTGAGCGAGGTCCATAACGAATGGCGGTAGCATGGCGGAGGCTAAGGTCCGCGACAAGGATATCTTATTCACGTGGAGCGCCGCCCTCGGCGCTCACTACGGACAGGCCATCAGGCGGCACATAATTCCAGCCGGATGGAATAGGGCGGAACCCAATTCTTCGTTATCATCCGCAGGCATCCACAACGAGCGCTCTACTGCATGCCCCTCTCCTGGAACGAAATCCGCAACCGTGCGTTGGAGTTCTCGCGCAAATGGGAAGGCGAAGCCTCCGAACGCGCCGAAGCGCAAAGTTTCTGGAACGACTTCTTTGCCATCTTCGGCATTGAACGCAAGCGTGTTGCGATTTTCGAGAAGCAGGTGCAAATGACACGCGCCGGAGAAAAAATCAAACACGGCCGCATCGACGCTTTCTGGAAAGGCAAACTTCTCATCGAGCACAAAAGCCGTGGGCAGGATTTGCACCGCGCCTTTGCGCAAGCGGCGGAATATTTCGACGGCATTGTCGAGCGCGACTTGCCGCGCTACATCCTCGTCTCGGATTTTGAGCGCTTCCGCCTTTACGATCTGGAAGAAAACACCGAAGAAGAATTCCGCCTCGCCGAGCTGCACAAGCGCATCAAGCATTTCGCCTTCATCGCCGGGTATCAAACTCAAATCATCCAGGCGCAGAACC
>JACQEQ010000006.1 GCA_016200445.1 Gammaproteobacteria bacterium
ATACCGTGAAACGAAAACAGTAATTTTTCCGGCATGCCGTGTTGCGCCCAGGCTTCGCGGATCGAATTGGCCAGCGCCTGAATGTAAGCCGGGTCGTCGTGATATTGATTGATGCAGCGCAACTCGGGGATCCAGCGCCAGGTCTTTAACACTTGCGCGATCGCATCGAAGGTCGACGCGGTGGTGGTGGCCGAGTATTGCGGATACAACGGCAACACCAGTAAACGCCGCGCGCGCGCCGCACGCAATTTTTCCAGCCCGGCGGCAATCGACGGGTTGCCGTAACGCATCGCCAGTTCAACATGCACTGGCCCCTTGATACGTTGCGTCAACAGCTCGCGCAGCGCCTGAGTTTGACGTTGGCCGATCACCAGCAACGGCGAGCCGTCTTTTTGCCACACCTTTTCGTACAGTTTGGCGCTGCGCGCCGGGCGCGTACGCAAAATCACACCGTGCAAAATCAGCCACCACAGCGGGCGCGGGATTTCGACCACTCGCGGGTCCCATAAAAACTCGCCAAGATAACGCCGCAATGCGGCCGGGGTGGGCGCGTCGGGTGTACCCAGATTCACCAGCAACACCCCCAGCGCGTCGCTGCCGCCGTGTACGTAATCACTTTCGCCAACAAACGCCATGTGCCGCTCCGTTTAATTAAGATTGCTTCGGCCGCATCCGCGTCTTTAGAATGCGGGTCTCTTCCCGATCACGCTGCTGTCGCCTCGATGTTCACGCCTACCGCACGCACCAAAAAACATTTACGTTACGCGTTTGCGTTGCTCTGTGTTGCGGCCGCAGCCTGGTGGTTTGCGCCGCGCGACGAGCATGCGGGAGCGGGTGAACGGGTGCAACCCCCGCGCGCGCTTGCTGATTTTCAGTTGCTGGATGGGGATAATCAAGCCTTTACCCGCGCCCAGTTGCAGGGGCGCTGGTCGTTAGTGTTTTTTGGCTACACGCACTGCCCGGACGTGTGCCCGGTCACGATGAGCGAACTGGCCAAAGCGTACACGCTGCTACAGCATGCGGAAGATGCAGCGGCGCGTAAGGCACAAGTCGTATTTATTTCAGTGGACCCGGCACGGGATAATCCGGCCCTGTTAAAAAGTTTTGCCCGCTATTTTGATGAGCGGTTCATCGCCGCCACCGGCACGCTAGAACAGCTAACTGCGCTAACGGATTCCATCGGCGCACGCCATCGCCGCCTCACCGAACAGGGCGCGGAGTATCGCGTGGAGCACAGCTCCGACGTGTGGCTGATCGATCCGCAAGCACGTTTGTACGCTAAATTTCCGGCACCGCAGCAGGCACAAGAACTCGCCCGCTCCGTAAAAATCGCCGTGCACACGAAGGAGCGCTCTTAAATGAAACATACGATTACGTTAATCGTCATGACCGGATTTGCTTTGTTTCACGCGGTGCTCGCAACTGCCGCAGAGAACACTTTTAGCGTGCATAACGCATGGGTACGCGAAGCACCGCCCAACGCGCAAGTGCTCGCCGGCTATGCGCAGATCGAGAATGCGAGCAGCCAGGCCGATGCGATCGTCGCGGTGAGCAGCGATGCATTTGAGAAAGCGGAAATTCACCACAGCGAAGTGAAAGACGGCGTAGCGCGCATGACGCAGATAAAAAGCTTAGACTTGCCCCCTCACCAAATTGTAAAGCTTGAACCCGGCGGTGCGCACTTCATGCTATTCAAACCGAAGTCGCCACTGCGCGCCGGACAACCGGTGCAATTGAACTTCACACTGAGCAGCGGCAAGACCTTCAGCACGCACGCCGAGGTGCGCAATGCTGTGCAATCCAGCGAACATCACCACTAAAGAATGCATCGACTGTCGTGCGGCGGAATTGATCGATGGAATTTAAAACATGCAAAGACCATTACTCTTACAGGATAAAAATCCCCTTCCCCCTTGCAAGGGGCAGGAACGTGCTATTTGGACAATCGTAACGTGGTTCAAAAAATAAACTTCAAACGGTAATAAGCACCGCACCAAATTCCGAGGCACGAGAATTTTCAACGCCATGAACTCAGAAAAAATCACGCTCAGCGACTATCTAAAAACCCTGCCGCAATATCTGCTGCCGCAGCATTTTATTTCACGCGTCACCTTGTGGCTGACGCGTTGTAAAACCACCTGGTTTAAAAACGCGTTCATCCATTGGTTCATCCGCCAATACCACGTCGACATGAGTCAAGCATTGGAACCAATTCCGGAAAAATACCCGCACTTCAATGCCTTCTTTACGCGCGCGCTGCGCTCCGGAGTACGCCCGCTTGCGAGCGGTGAGCACGCAATCGCCTGCCCGGCCGACGGCGCGGTGAGCCAGCTTGGAAACATCGACGACGACCATGTGTTCCAGGCCAAAGGCCACCATTATTCGCTGACAGAATTATTAGGCGGATCCGCAGATCGTGCCGCGCCGTTTCGCAACGGGCGCTTCGCGACGCTGTATTTATCGCCGCGCGATTACCACCGCATGCACATGCCGCTTTCAGGCACACTGCGCGAGATGGTGTATGTGCCGGGCCGCCTGTTCGCGGTGAATCGCGCCACCGTGAAAGTGATCCCGCGCGTGTTCGCACGCAACGAACGCGTGGTCGCGATCTTCGACACCCCGATCGGGCAAATGGGATTGGTGCTGGTCGGTGCGATCAACGTCGGCTGCATCGAAACCGTGTGGCACGGCGTGGTCACCCCGCCGGCGCTCCCGGATATCAAAACCTGGCTCTACGGCAATGTGAATCTGGCTCGCGGCGCAGAAATGGGCCGCTTCAACATGGGCTCGACGGTGGTGGTGC
>JACQEQ010000324.1 GCA_016200445.1 Gammaproteobacteria bacterium
CCCCCACCCTAACCCTCCCCCTTGCAGGGGGAGGGAACCATGCTCGTCACACATGTACCGGTTCATCGACATGGCAACTCCCATGTAATTCATCGCGCCGCCCTCTTCTCATGCCGGCGATAAATCACAAACGCAGGCGCCGTGCCTAGCAGTAATATCGCAACCATCAGCCACACCGGCCACGTCACCGGCGCATTCCATTCCACACGTTTTTGCGCACGTAGTTCCGGGTCGACACGTTTATATTTGAGCGTGTTGTTAGCCATGTCGTTGGGCTTCGCGTTTTTATACCACTCGTGAAATAGCCCAAAATCTTTCGAGTGAAATCCCCAGATCCAGGGCGCGTCGACGCGTACGATGTTCAGCATTTCATCAATCACGACCTGGCGCTCTGGGCTATTGTCCATGTTCTTCATTTTTTTGAAGAGAGCATCGAACTGGGGGTTGGTATAGTTCGACGAGTTCTCGCCCTGAAATTTCACTCTGCCGTTGGGGCCATACAGCAGAAACAGAAAATTTTCCGGATCGGGATAGTCCGCGCCCCACCCCAATTCATAAAGCTGCGCGCTGCCCTTGAGAATTTTGTCCTGGAAACGATTGTAGTCGGTGGTGCGCACCACCAACTGGATATTGAGTTTCTTGAACTGTTTGCGCATCCAGTCCAGACGCGCCTTGGTATCGGCGGCGGAATCGGAGGTGGAATCCAAATTCAGCGTCAACGCGCTGCCGGTTTCTGGATCGATCCCGTCTTTATAGCCGGCTTCAGCCAGTAATTTTTGTGCTGCCGCGAGCGGTTTACGGCGCGCTTCGTTATTCACCCAATCGTAGACCACGGGATTCACACTGCGGGCGCCCTCGATGTAACCGAAGATGCCGGGTGGAACCGGTCCTTGTGCCGCCGTGCCGCGACCATTGCGAAAGATGCTGATGTATTCCTCGTAATCCAGCGCAATCGACAGTGCCTGGCGCAGCTTGCGCGCACGTTCGCTGCTACCGCCCACCACCGGGTCGAGCATGTTGAAACCCATATAATAAATCGAGGCCGACACGGCGGTTTCGAGTCGGATGTTTTTCGCTTTCATCGCGTCCGTCACGGTGGCCTCGCCCGCGCTGGTGAATTGAATCGCCTGATCGAAGCTGGTGGAGCTGATGCCGGAGGTGTCGAAATAACCTTGCAGAAATTTGTTCCAATACGGAATGCTTTCTTTCTCCAGCTTGAACACTACGCGATCCACAAACGGTAGCGGCTTGCCGGCATCGGCAAGAAAACCCTTAGAGGCATCCTCGGGTTCGCCTTCGATCGGGTAGGTTTCGCCGTGAAAATTCGGATTACGCTCCAGCACCATTTCGCGATTCGGATTATTCACCGTCAGCATGTACGGCCCGGTGCCGACCGGATACCAATCCAGCGTGATGTTGCGTTGCTTCATGCCGGCCTGCGCGTAAAAGCGATCCGCTTCGTGCGGGATCGGCGCGAAGAACGGCATCGCCAGCCAATACAGCAGTTGCGGATATTTTCCTTTGATTTTTATGCGGTAGGTGTAAGTGTCAAGCACTTGCACCCCGGCGAGCGGAAACTGTGTGAGATCGAGATACACGCCGTCCTCTTTGCCTTGCGCGATCTTGGCGTATTCTTTTTTCAACAGCTCGCTGTACTCCGGCAAACCCACGATGTATTCCGCCATCACACCGAAAATCGGTGAATGCAATTTGGGATGGGCGAGGCGTTTGATCTCGTACACGTAGTCGTCTGCGACCAATTCGCGTGTGCCGGTGAATTTGAAATCGCGCAGTTCTTTGGTCTTTTGCAAATCCTCGGACGTGAGTGCGTGGTAGCGATAACGGCCTTGCTCATCCTGCGCAAACGCGGGATGTGGCTGGTATTTGATGCCGGGCTGAATCCTGATGTCGTAAACGCTGAACGCGATGCGCGCCGCGTCTGCATTGTCCGGCAACGGTTTGTCGTCTTTGTCGAGATACGCCGGTTTGGGCACGGCCGTCGCTGCGAGCGGAATCAATTCGTACGGGCGTTTTAAATAGTGATACTGCAACACTGGCTCGTAAATCTGGGCCGTGAACTCGGATTCGGCAGCACTGAACGACTGCGCGGGATCGAGGTGTTTGGGGCGTTCGGAAAAAGGTTTGTATACCACATTGGCGTGGCTGTCGCGAGCCGGATAAGGATTATTCAACGTATCGCCGCTACAGGCCGCAAGCGTTGCGAGCGACACGGCGCACAGGAATGATCGCAGCGAGAGGTGTGTCATGCCTAAATTAGCATCCAGAAAAGTGCGTATACGCTGCCACTGTTACCGTTAAGTTGCAATCGATGTGCAGAGCTACTGCAAAAACCCAGCTTCCGCTTGTTTTTATAGAATCGCTTTCGACATTAACTGGCGATGAGTTTTTGCAATGCCGCCTCATCCAGAATTGCAACCCCCAACTCCAACGCCTTGTCATGCTTTGACCCGGGATCGGCACCCGCAACCAGATAATCGGTTTTTTGCGACACGCTGCCGCTGACTTTGGCGCCTAATGCCTGCAAGCGCGCTTTGGCGTCGTCGCGCGACATGGATGAAAGCGTGCCGGTGATGACAAATGTTTTTCCGGCGAGCGGCAGAGTTTCGACGATGCGCTTTTCCATTGCAGGCCACGACACGCCCGCCTGCACCAGTTTTTGAATCACCTCGCGATTATGTTGCTGTTGGAAGAAGGTATGCAAGCTGCGCGCTACTACGGGGCCGATGTCTTCGACCTGCTGAAATTTTTCTTCGTCGGCCGACATCAAGTCGTCGAGATTACCGAAGTGTTGGGCTAATGCTAACGCCGTAGCTTCACCGACATTAGCGATGCCCAATGCATATAAGAAGCGCGGCAGGGTCGTTGCTTTACTTTTTTCAATGGCCTCGATCAGGTTGGCCGCCGACTTCGGACCCATGCGTTCCAGCTCGACAAGCTGCTGCTGCGTGAGCGCAAAAATATCCGCGACGGTGCTGACCTGCTTTTTCTCGACCAGTTGATCGACCAGCTTTTCGCCCAAGCCTTCGATATCCAGCGCACGGCGCGAAGCGAAATGCCGGAATGCTTCCTTGCGTTGCGCCGAACAATACAAACCGCCGGTGCAGCGTGCGGCGGATTCTCCTTCCACGCGTTGCACTTCCGAGCCGCACACCGGGCAGCGCGCGGGGATATGAAAAGTTTCCGTGTGTGCCGGACGCTTGGATAACACCACGCCGACCACTTCCGGAATCACGTCGCCGGCGCGCCGCACAATCACCGTGTCGCCGACGCGCACGTCTTTGCGTTCGATTTCGTCTTGATTGTGCAGCGTGGCGTTGGTGACGGTGACGCCGCCGACGAATACCGGTTCCAGCCGCGCCACCGGTGTGAGCGTACCGGTGCGCCCGACTTGCACGTCGATTGCAAGCACGCGCGTCATTTCTTCTTGCGCCGGGAATTTATGCGCAACCGCCCAGCGTGGCGCCTTGGCGACGAAACCCATCTGCTCCTGTTGCGCGAGCCGATTGACTTTATACACCACACCGTCGATGTCGAACGGCAGTGACGCGCGCTTCGTTGCCATGCGCCGGTAATAGTCAAGACAGCCTTCCAAACCCTGCACCACTTCCAGCTGCGCCGACACACGCACACCCCACTGCTGCACGCGCTGCAAAATGTCGCTGTGCTTATCCGGCAAGGATCCGTTCTCGACATTACCCACGCCGTAACACATGAACTCCAAGGGGCGCAACGCGGTGAGCCGTGGATCGAGCTGGCGTAAACTACCGGCCGCTGCGTTGCGCGGATTGACGAACAATTTCTCGCCTTTATCTTGCTGGCGCCGGTTCAACTCTGCGAAGCCGCGTTTGGTCATCACCACTTCACCCCGCACTTCCAACACCTGCGGATAATCACTACCGATCAACCGCAATGGAATGCTGTGGATGGTGCGAATGTTTTGCGTCACGTCTTCGCCGGTGGTGCCGTCGCCACGGGTCGCGCCCTGCACCAACAGGCCGCGTTCATATACCAGGCTGACCGCCAGTCCATCCATTTTCGGTTCGGCGCAAAATTCAATTTCATTCAATTCCAGGCGTTCATGAATGCGCCGTACGAAATCGCTCACCTCGGTATCGGTAAACGCGTTGGACAATGACAACATCGGCACGGTGTGTCGCACTTGGGCGAATTCCGGTAGCGGCGTTCCGCCGACGCGTTGCGTGGGCGAATCCGCTGTAATGAGCTCCGGGTACTGGTTTTCTAGTGCCTCCAGTGCGCGCACCAAGCGGTCGAATTCTGAGTCCGGAATTTCGGGACGATCGAGGACGTAGTAACGGTGATTGTGGTAGTTGATCTGCTCGCGCAATTTCGCGGCGCGCTGTGCGAGGTGTTTGGGTGCGGGCATGGGCGTGATCAGTACCGCGCGATCAATGCAATTCTAAAATTGCAAAGAAGCGCACTTTTCTGCGCACGGCGCTCGTTCTCGATGCGGCCAAAACGGTATTTTCAAGCACTCCCATCTTCACCTTCCCCCGTGCTGAGGCAAAGAATCCTTTCCAACCTGCATCGAGTGCGAAAAATCGTGCTGCAAAGTACGCTCGCGCAACTCCCGCATCCGCTGCGGGCTCAACGGCGTGCGCTGCTCATCGCCGACAATGCCGTTCAGGCGCTGCGCGATGAACTGGGATTTCTCAAGCATTGCATCGAAAGCTTCGCTGGCCGTCATCGGCCCTGGAATCTGCATGAACAACGCCAGCCCAGGCGTGCTCAATTCATGCAGCGTCGCAGCATCGAAGGTACCGGGCTTGATGATATTTGCGACACTGAAGATCGCGCGCTTGTCGTCATCGTTATCAGCATCGCGAAAATGATAAATGTCGAACTCCCCCAACTCTAATCCGGCCAGTTGCAACGCAGCATGTAATTCACTGCCGTTTATTTTTTGCGCGTCCCGCGCCATCAGCGTCAGCGATACAATTAATTCGGGTTCGCTCTGTGTCGCACGTGGCGGCAGCTGTGTAATTTTTTCTGCTGAAGTTACGACGCTGGACACTTGCGATTTATGCACGGCAAACGCAGGTGGTGATGCGACAGTCGGGCGAAATTGCAACGCGGGTTCGTCTACGACGCGCATCTTGAAATTATGCTCGACGACGGAGGGCATGACCGGTGTTGCTTTTATTTCAGGCTTACGCGGCGAACGGCTGCGCTCAACCATTCGTCCAACCAGATAAACACCGCCGACGATCACCACACCGATGATGATCAAACTGAGTCGTAGTTCATCCATAGTTCGAACCTGTGTTATTTAAGTAATGTTCGCTGCGTGCTGCCGGCACGCTGCGTTGCGCCCCTGCAAGTCTTCCCTACACCGCTACCATACGCACGGCTTCGTCGACATCCACGGTTACCAGCCGCGACACGCCGGGCTCGTGCATGGTCACGCCGTTTAAATGGTTGGCAAGCTCCATGGTGTTTTTATTGTGGGTGATGAAAATGAACTGCACGCGCTCGGACATTTCGCGCACTAAATTACAAAAGCGCCCGACGTTGGCTTCATCGGGCGGCGCGTCCACTTCGTCGAGCATGCAGAACGGCGCCGGATTCAATTCGAAAATCGCGAACACCAGCGCCACGGCAGTCAGCGCCTTCTCGCCGCCAGATAACAAGTGAATGGTGCTGTTGCGCTTGCCGGGCGGGCGCGCCATCACGGTCACGCCGGTGTCGAGCAAGTCCTCGCCGGTCAGTTCCAGATACGCGGTGCCGCCGCCGAACAGGCGTGGAAACTTTTCGCGGAAGCCGACGTCTATTTTGTCGAAGGTTTCCTTGAAGCGCTCGCGTGTCTCGCGGTCGATTTTGCGGATCGCGTTTTCCAGCGTAGTCAGCGCCTCGGTCAGGTCGGCATGCTGCGCGTCGAGGTAGGTCTTGCGCTCGGAGTGTTCCTTGAATTCATCGATCGCGGCCAGATTGATCGGCCCCAATCGCTGGATGTGCGCGTGCAACTTCTCGGCGCGCTCGTGCCAGGCGTCGATGCCTGCCTCCGGCGGCATGGTCTCGAACAGCGCCGCCGTGGTGAAACCGCTCTCGGCCAAACTCTCTTCGATGGTCTGGCGGCGCACGCGCAATTCCTGCGAACTCATGCGCGCATGGTCAAGCTCCGCCCGGATCGCCTGCGACTGTTGCTCGGCGCGTTGGCGTTGCGTGCTCAATTCGCGCAAGGCGTGGTCGATATCTTCGACCGCGCGCCGCGCCGCATTCAGCTCCGCTTCCACTGCGACGCGTTGCGCCAGCGACTGTTCCAACTCTTCGCGCAGTTGCAGCAACGGCGCATCGCCGTCGGTGAGCTGCGTGTGCAGCTCGCCGCGCCGCGCCGTCAGTTGTTTAAGTTGCACTTCAATGCGTTGCAGACTCTGGCGCGCCGAGTTCAGCGCGGTGCGTGCGGATTGCACTTTGAGCCGTAATTCCTGCGCGGCTTCGCGATCGCTGCGCGCTTGCGTGCGTGCTTGATCCAGTTGTTGACGTAATTGTTCGCGCTGTTCAGTTAATTCTTCGCGGCGCGTTGTGGCGATTTGCATGCGTTCGACCACGGCTTCCAAACGTTGCCGCGCGCTCATTAAGTCCTGCTCGCCTTGGGTCATGCGCTGCAACACATCGTGCAATTCCTCGTCGATGCGCGTATAGCGCGTGCGCATTTGGTCGAGGCGCGCTTGCAGGCCGCTGAGTTCTGACATCACGTCGGCGCGGCGGCGATTGCACTGGTTAAGTTGCGCTTGCAGCGCTTCGCGGCCTTGTTCCAATTCGTGTAAGCGCTGGCGGCCCTGATCCAGGGCCTCGCGCAATTTCACTTCCTGCTGTTCGAGTTGCGCACGTTCGACGGTAAGTTCTTTCAGTTCGTGTTCGCGCTGCAATACACCGGCCTTTTCGTCCGGATCGCGCGCGACGCGCAACCAGCCGTTGCCCAACCAGATGCCGTCGCGGGTCACGACCGATTCGTGCGCTTGCAAACTGGCACGCAAATTCAGCGCATCGTTCAAGGTCTCGGCCACGTAAATTCCAGCCAGTAACGAATCCATGCGCCACGGCGCTTGCACCAGCCCGAGCAACGGCGCAGCCAGCGCATGCTGCGCGTGCGGAATAACGGCTTGCGTGTCGAAGAACGCAACCGACCCCTTGGTCAATTCGCTAAGATGCGCCGCGAATGGATCCAGTCCGTCCACACATACGGCTTCCAGATAAAAACCCAGCACGGTTTCCAACGCGCGCTCCCAACCCGCGTGCACTTCGACGCCTTGCGCCAAACGCACTGCGTTTTGTAGACCGCGCCGGCCCAGCCAGTCGGTAACCACGCCGTGCTTCTTGCCCAGTGCCGCTTGTTGTAATGCTTCCAGCGACGCGTGCCGGCCGCGTACGGTTTGCAAGCGGCTGCGCGTTTGATCTAGCTCGGTGGTATGCCGGTGATTGTGTTCGCGCTGCTCGGAAATCTGCGCCAGCGCGGTTTGCAGGTTCGCCTGTTGTTCGGCGACCTGCTGTTCCCATTGTTCGCGCTGCATATTCAGCTCGGACGCGCGTTGCTCCTGCACCTGCGGATTCAACTGCCCTTGCTCCTCGTGCAAGCGCTGCTTGCGCTGCGTAAATTGCACCAGAAGATCTTCGGCGTGCTTGATGTGCGTGCGTTCGACTTCGGCGACTTTGCCGACGTCGGCGGCGTCGCGATTGAACTCGTCCCAGGTCGCCTGCCAGTCGTGCATGCCGCGTTCGAGTTGCGCCAATGCAGCGCCGGATGCGCCTTCGGTTTCCAACGCGCTGCCCAACTGGGGTTCGTGCAGCTCCAGAAAAGTTTCGTGATCGGCGATCTGCTGCTGATCCATGTCGAGGTGCGCCTGTGCCTGCGCCAGCTCGCGTTCGGCTTGTGTCAAGTCCTGCTGCTGTTGCGCACGGCGGTCCTTGATGTGTTGAATATTCTGCTCGACGCGCGCGATGTCGGCACCGACGCTGTAGTAACGTCCCTGCACCGCGTTGAATAAGTCGGTTGTCTCGATCTGCGCGTCGCGTTGCTTCTCGATCTCCGCTTCGCAGTTGCGCAACTGCGCGACGGTTTTTTCGTAATCGGTGGATTTTTCCTGAATGGCGCTTTCATGCGCCAGGTGTTGACCATCCAGCGCCTGCCAGCGCAACGCCTGCAATTGCGCTTTGACGGTGCGCTCTTCCTCTTTCAAGGCCTTATAGCGTTCGGCGGTATTGGCCTGGCGCTGCAAATGGCCGAGTTGTTTATCGAGCTCCACGCGCAAATCGTTCAAGCGATCCAGATTTTCGTGCGTGTTCTTGATGCGGCTTTCCGCTTCGCGGCGGCGCTCTTTGTATTTGGAAATTCCGGCAGCTTCTTCGATGAACGTGCGCAGATCTTCGGGCTTGGCTTCGATCAAACGCGAAATCATGCCCTGCTCGATGATCGCGTAGCTGCGCGGCCCGAGGCCCGTGCCGAGAAATACATCGGTAATATCTTTGCGCCGACATTTGCTGCCGTTCAAATAATAATTGGAGGTGCCATCGCGTGACACTTGGCGCTTCACGGCAATTTCCGTGTATTGCGCGTATTGGCCGCCGAGGCTGCCGTCGCTGTTGTCGAACAATAATTCGATGAACGCCTGCCCGACCGGCTTGCGCGCCGACGAGCCGTTGAAAATCACATCCGCCATCGACTCGCCGCGCAAATGCTTGGCCGAGCTTTCACCCATCACCCAACGTACCGCATCGATCACATTGGATTTGCCGCAGCCGTTCGGCCCGACGATACCGACCAAATTGCTGGGCAACGTTAGCGTGGTGGGATCGACAAAAGATTTAAAACCGGCAAGTTTGATTTTATGTAAACGCATAGCACCTGCATCGAAATGGCGGAAATTACAGTAGAATTTGGCGCACAACTTACCATAGAGAAATGGCCATGCCTACCCAGCTCAGCGACCCAGCTCAGCGAGGCCTGGCTTGCGATAAGGCGTGTCGTCAGGGGATCCACAACAAGCTTCGTAGGCCGGGTTAGGTACGGTGTTTGCGCCGTAACCCGACGAATGGCATGCGATTGCCAATGCTATTGGTGCAGGCGTCGTAACGAAACACGGTCAGGCATCGCGGGCTTTAGTTCCTATGCGATACGCCATCGTTATTGAAAAGCACAAGATAATTGTCCCAGCCTCCCCGGCTGCGTAGCAACCGGCACGACCCCGGAAGAAGTAGAGGCACATATACGCGAAGCCATTGAATTCCACCTTGATGGCCTTCGCGAAGACGGCATTCCCCCACCATAACCCTCAAGCCACGTCGAGTACGTCGAAGTTGCGGTATAACACCGCGTGACGAAGACGGGAATGAACAACTTGTTTGGACGGAACGAAAACACCCAGACCTTCGTGAGTTTCGCGCGACACTCGACCTTTCGGCACTGGAGGGCACTGAAAATGCGCCATAAGCGCACGCCCAATCGGGTAGCCGGGGGTCTCTAACCCCCAGCCCCCGCACCACACCAACGTGCGGGTCCGCAGAGGGCGATTCCATTGATGTTTAGAGCAAGCAACGCTCGCCCCGAAGCTGGTTACATAATTTTAGCGCCAAGTCGTGACTTTACGTTTATCACAGGCGACGCATCGATTGAGCTCAGTATGGCTCCTCTCTGACAATGGTTCAGGCCTTCACCTGTCCTACGCATTACTGGCGTACGCTATAGCGCGGGCGGAGGGGAGTTTGTAAGCAGCCAGAATAATCCGAGCTGCCGCGCTGCCTGCAGAAACTCATCGAAATCGACGGGCTTACGCACGTAAGCATTGCAGCCGAAACGATAACCGGCGATTAAATCCTGCTGTTCTTTCGATGATGTCAAGATCACCACCGGCAAAATTCTGGTCCGCTCATGCTCACGGATGCGGCGCAGCACTTCCAGACCATCGACCTTCGGCAGTTTCAAATCCAGTAACACCACGGTCGGCAATTCACGGCTTTGCGCTCCGGGGCCGGTCAAATAGTCGAGTGCGTCCGCGCCGTTGCGCATCACCACAACCTTGTTGGAGATATTATTTTTTTCAAACGCGTGCAAGGTCAATGCTTCATCATCCGGGTTGTCTTCCACCAGCATTATGGTTTTTGTGCTCATTGCGGAACCTCCTATTACAACGATTATGCGATTGTGTGCTCATCGGATACCTCGGCCGCTTCAGCAGGCGGGGGTAACGTGAAATAAATCGTGGCACCTTTACCCACGTGCGCTTCCGCCCAGATGTTTCCACCATGCTTCTTGATTGCGCGGTGCACGGTGGCCAGTCCGATACCCGTACCGGGAAATTCGTTTGCATTATGTAAGCGCTGAAATGGATTAAACAGCTGGCCTACATGCGCCATGTCAAATCCTGCACCATTATCGCGAACGAAATAGGCAGGCACCGCATCGTGCGTATCGATGCCGAGCTCGACCTGCGGATCCTCGTTTTTCGAGGTGAACTTCCAGGCATTGCCCAACAGATTATCGAAGACAATAGCTAACAGGTTGCGATCACCCCAGGATGCGCCGAGATCGACGTCCTCGTGATTTAACTGCGCACGCGTAATGCGTGAAAGTTTGAGCAAATCGTCGATCAGCGTACCCATGCGCTGTGCCGCAGTGCGCACGCGTTGCAGCATTAACTGACCGGTGGGGTTGAGTGACGCGCTGTGTTCGGAAAGCAAAATATTGCTGAACCCGTCGATACCGCGCAGCGGCGCGCGCAGATCGTGCGACACCGAATACGCAAACGCCTCCAGCTCTTTGTTGGACAATTCAAGCTGCGCGGTGCGTTCCTTGACGCGCCGTTCTAGATCTTCGTTGAGTAAGCGGATGCTCGTTTGCGCGCGCTTGCGTTCGGCCACTTCGTTGTTCAGCTCCATGAGATGATGTCGCAGTTGATCCTGCGCATTCTCCAGTTCGGCTCGGCGTTTACCGATCTCGTCGAGCATGCTGTTGAAGCCTTCCGCCAACACGCCCAGCTCATCGTTGCCGCTCTTGACCGCCCGCAATGAGGAATCATGTTCAGTTGCAATGCGCTGCATCAAATGAACCAGGTCCGTGATCGGTTTGGTGACCAGACGTTGCAACGAAATCGAGATAAAAAATCCGACCGTCAGCACGGCGACGAACATGATTCCCGCAATGCCGCCGAAGCGCCA